>CAYZJL010000034.1:0-15451 GCA_964478615.1 uncultured Zetaproteobacteria bacterium | reverse complement strand
GGATCGAAAATTTTGCCCAGCTTATCTTTAGTGATACCTGAGCCTGAATCACTGATGCGGATCTCCACAGTATTATTAGAATGAGAGGTGACAATGTGGATGTTGCCCTTCTCCTCCTCAGTTTCAGCCAGGTTCTCTTCAATGGCATGGGCGGCATTGATAATAATATTGAGAAATACCTGATTGATCTCAGGCAGGGCATGAATTATCGGTAATTCCGGATCAAGACTGACATCCAGATCGGCTACATATTTCCATTCATTTCGACTGACCGTGACCGCACTCTCAATGACCTTATTGATATCAATAGGTACTTTGTCACCGGTTCCCGGATGCGATAACTCTTTCATTGCACCAACGATTTTGCTGACGTGCGCGATGCCTTCGAGTGTTTGCGCTACAGCCAGCGGTACCTCTTCACGTAGAAATGCGAGATCGGCATCCTCTTCGGCCTGTTGCATGCTCGCCGTTATATGTTGCGCTGATGTAGATTTTTTCTCCGGGCTTATTTCAGCCATATGCCGGTGATAGGTGGAGATAAGTTGTAGCATATCGCCAAAACCATCGTTCAGAAAACGCACATTATCACCAATATATTGCATGGGCGTATTGATTTCGTGCGCAATACCCGCAGCCAGTTCCCCCATCGATTCCATGCGCTGTGACATCTGAAGTTGATTTTCGAGTTGCATGCGTTCCGTTTTATCGGCACCGACCAGCAAAAACCCATTGTATTGGCCATCTTCCATCACGGCGTTGATGGTGAGTCCCAGAAATCCATCTTCACCACCGTGGCGTTTGAACTTCACATGATCCAGTGAAGATGTATACAGTGCTTCTGATTTTTCCAGGCTACGGTTTATCTCCTCCCAATCCCATGCGATTGAGAGCGAGGAGAACGGTTTCCCGGTTACATCCGTGCGCGAAAGGTCGAACACCACCTCAGCCACATGATTCCACAATGTAATGATGCCTTTGTTATTCACGGCTATAAGGATAGAGGGCATGGCAGCAAGCAAGCGTTCAATCAGTTCATGCTCTTGCTTGACCTCACTCTTGGCATGAAGAAGTGCTTCCAGCCTTGCTTGTGCCTTTGTCTCCTGTTCTGCACGCGCCTGCTCAGCTGCCACCAGGG
This sequence comes from uncultured Zetaproteobacteria bacterium, assembly GCA_964478615.1. Classification (GTDB taxonomy): domain Bacteria; phylum Pseudomonadota; class Zetaproteobacteria; order Mariprofundales; family Mariprofundaceae; genus Mariprofundus. The sequence continues at coordinate 14,316 of CAYZJL010000034.1, read as the reverse complement.
AGAGGCGCATGCTTTCAACGCCAGCAAGCATGTGCCCCAACTCATCATTACCTTTAGCAACGACCGGAATATCATATTCACCAGCCTCAATGGATTGTACAGCCTGGCTGGCATGACGAATACCCAGCAATAGCAGCCATATGGCCCAAATCGATAAACCACCGGCAATCAACAGGGTTAGCACACCTTTGCTTAAGGTGCTGGTGACATGGTTGCCCGCCTGCTCAACGCCTTGCTGACTCTGTTGCCTGATTAACTCAACAATAGCGCCTTCAATCTGATGTAATAGGGCACTGCGTTTGCTGGAGAGCTGAAACCATTGTTTGGGACTAACGCCAAAATTACTATCATGTTTAGTGTTGATAGCGATATTCCTAAAGCGTTCAATATCGGCTTTGACCCCTGCGCTATAGTATGTTGAAAATATCTTAGCAACGTTATCAGGGCTTTGTAGAGAAAAATCATACAACAGATGCTCTTGCAGTGTGATCTGGCTGATAAGGCGTTCATACATATCTGCATCCAGGTGGCCAGTGCTGAATGCATTGGACAGCAGCGCATGTTCAATACTTGCAGCTTCTTCAGCACGCCCAAGTTGTATGAAGCTAGTCATTAGCCCGGAAAAATGAGCATTTGCTACGATATCGGAATTGGTCTGCTGCTTACGATCTGATTCTGTGCTGAAGGTATAGATCATTCTGATGTGATTAGATGTCTGTATAAGGTCATCAATAAGGTCTGTGTAATAGATCATAAGATCATCCATGATGATCTTATGATGTTGAATGCGCTGGCGAATTGTATTGAGAACGGTGATATCTTGCATGAAGTGTTGTAGCGCCCCGTGTAAGGTGGAGAACAGGTCTATCAAAGTGCCGTTTTGATCGAGTAAATGGGCCAGTTCGGTAACGTCGTTGTTTACCGCTTGATGTTGTATCTTTAATTTATCTAAATAAAAGTCTCTATGTTGGCCTAAAGAACCAGCAGCCATACTGCGTTCTTTCTGTAGCTCGGCGATCAAAGAGGCGGTCATCGCTGTAATATCAGCAGCCTGCATCATCATCTGCATCGATGTTTCATCTTTATATGCTTTATGAAGGTCATCAAGCATCCACAAAATCAATACAGCAAGCGGTATTGCCACGATAACCAGACCCTTAATAATGATGGGGGTGTTTGCAAGCAATCGCACGATATCATCAACCCCCTTTCATGCATTGAAACCGGCGTAGTGATTTCAATGATTTACAGATTCTAAATTGCAGCAAGATAGCGGCCAATAATGACAGCATGCGTTAAACCCAGCGCTGAACATTGGCATTGGGTGATTGGTGTAAGCATTTGGGTTAAAAACAGTGTTCGGAATGAACGGGATTGCGTGCAAGTTAGTTCTGTTGTTGGCTGCCCTTTAAGATGCCCTGGAGTGAAGCTATGTGGCTAAAGCCAAAGCAATGTTAACCCACTGCTGATAGTCCAGTTGTTCCGGGCGTTTGCGCGGCTCTATGCCGATAGCCTCAAATTGATCGCCGCTTAACTCTTTTTTGAAATTATTGGCAATGGTTTTGCGACGATGGGCAAACCCCTGTCGCACGGTTTTTTGTAACTGCTTGAATGCACATTTGGGCGTTTTGCCATGCGGGGTTAATAAAATGACTGCGGAGTGAACCTTTGGTGGTGGTGAAAAAGCGCCTGGAGGCAGTGTTAAGAGTCGTTTTACATCATAGTGGTGACGCACCAGTACAGATAGCCCACCGTATGTTTTACTGCCGGGATCTGCGGCAATGCGTTCTGCAACTTCACGTTGATACATTAGCACCATGCCACCGGACAGAGACAGGGCTGCCAGCTTTGCGGTTAATGGGCCACTGAGATTATAGGGCAGATTGCCGGCAATCCATTCCGGTTGCACCTGTTTAACACTCTCTTCCAGAACCTGCATCACATCGCCGTGAATTACGGATAGTTTATCATTCTCCTGTGCAACTTCCTGCCAGCGGGCTGCGAATTGATCATCCATCTCAATCACCGTTAGCGCATCAACCCGCTGCAACAGTGCGTTAGTGATAGCGCCCGGTCCCGGCCCAATTTCAATGGCTGTGGCACCGTTTGGCACTGCTGTAGCAATGCGGCTGATGGCATGTTGGTCGTGTAAAAAATGTTGTCCAAGTGATTTTTTGGCGCGGGGTGGTGGTTGCTTGCTCATGCGCCAAGCGTAGCTGATTGAAGTCAGCTGCACGAGTTTGTCTGTTGCAGCTGAGTTTTTACGTTCCTGACTGCCTCCAGTGCGCAAACATAGCGGCCTGGCCTTGTGCATTTCCATCGGCATCGATCAGATTCCAGACCGAGGCATGATCAATGATAAAACGCGTGCCCGTTTTTGAGATGCGCACACCTGAATAGTCATCAATATAACCATTGTCGCTCACCCGTTTGAGTAGAGCCTTACGCTCTTCCTGAACTACTGTTTCAGCCGAAAGGCGTGAAGACAGTTGTACAAATTCCTGCCAACTCATCTCAAACAGTTTTTGGGCTGTGAGGTTGGCATAATTGATGACGGGGTCAGTTTCTGTAGCGTGTGAGAGCAGGGCGAAAGGAGCGTGGTAGAGCGCTTTGGCGGTAATAATGGGATCATGTCCGTATTGTTGATCATCAAGCAGGACGTTCCCGGTCCAATGTTGTAAACTGCTCTGCAATAGGCTGATGTGATGGCATAAGTAATCATTCTGCAGCGATGGTTTCGGTCTGGTTTTCATCGTGGTATGTTATCGATGGTTGCAAGCAAACGGTGAATGCCGGTGGGCAGTGCATGTTTTGCAAGACTGTTGACCCAGGCACCCTCTCCAGGCGGTTGATCAGCCAGAGTCTGCGCATAAAGATGCAGGCGCCGATGGGTGAGCAGGTGGATATGATCGGGTTTATGTTCAGGTGCTTGCGTGAGCTCAGTGATCGGTGGTGTCCAAAGGCCTGCCCAGATGCCGGATGCGGGGCGCTGGATAAGCCAGATGCCTCTAGTTTTATCGATATGCAGATCGACTTGCCAGTGCAGATCAAGCACGGCTACTGTTTTGCGCATCTCTTTTGCCAGCTCAACCTGAAATGCGGAATCACAATGTTGATGCACCGGGCAGTGATCACAATCAGCTCTTTTGGCAGCGCAAAGGGTTGCTCCGAGCTCCATCATGGTTTGATTCCAGGTCGCTGGTTGGCCAGAGGCATCTATGGCCTGTTGTGCCAAAATCCACAGTGACTTATCCGATGCATCTGGCAGATCATGCCAGCGTTTCAGTACACGTTTTACATTGGCATCGAGCACTGGAGTGTTGGCATCAAAACAGAATGATGCGATAGCTCCAGCTGTAGAGCGACCAATGCCGGGCAGTGCCATGATGGCATCAAAATCATCCGGGACTTTACCATGATGCAGCGATACAATGGATTGGGCGGCCTGATGAATGAAGCGGGCGCGGCGGTAATAACCCAGCCCTTCCCAGGCTTTTAACACATCATCCAGTTCAGCTGTCGCCAGTGCTTCAATGCTGGGGAAACGTTCAAACCATGCAGCATAACGTGGCAATACCGTTTTCACCTGAGTCTGTTGCAACATGATTTCAGAGATCCATATATGGTATGGGTCTTTGGTCTCGCGCCAGAGCAGTTTACGTGCGTGCAGCTGATACCAGCCCAGTAGGGCCTTACATCTGGCGGAAGACAAAACCATTCTCCACTACTTCAAAGGTTAAATAAAAACTGACGCGATCCAGTCCCCATGAGGACGGTAATATTTTAAATGGTGCGGCGGCTTGAATCGCTTTAATGGCACTCTCATTGATTTGTGGAATCGGGCTGGGGCGCAAAATTTCTATGCCGCCGAGCGAACCATCATGTTCAATGGTGAGTTTGATCAGAGATTGACGCGCCCTGTCTGAATACTCTTCATATTTAGCTTTGCCAGGACGCCATTGATCTTCCAATGCCCGTACCAGTGATCGAGCATAGGGCGCATATTTAACCTGGCGGGTATTGATCGGAATATCGGCTTCGCGGCTGAGCTTCTGTTTCATGCGCCGTTCGCGCTGGAAATCTTGCGACAGTTGTGACAGCGCCATGGCCGAGGGCATTAAATTGGCCAGAGGAACCTGTTTGCGTGGTTTCTCGACAAGCTTCTTTTTCACAGCTTTGGGTGTTTTAATCGGTTTCCGGTGTTCCGGTTTTTCACTGCGTTTGGCGATTACACTTGAGCGCTTCTCTTTTGGCTTCTCTGGCGCAGGGCGCGGTTTCGGTTTGGTAATAGATTGTTTAGAAATAGTTTGTCTGGGATCAGCTTTTGCTCTTTTTTGTTGTGCTTTGGCGGGCATCGGCGCTCTGGCTTTTCGTGTCATTCTGTCACGGGCATTGCTGCTACTGCCTTTGGCGTTTTTATTGGAGATGGTGCGTGCATCCTTGTTAGCTTTTTTGCTTGGTGTTTTATGATCATCAAGCAATACCACATCCATAATATGGGGTGTCTCTTTTTTTGGTAACGGTTTGTCATGTTCTGTAGCCACAAAAAGCACCGCCAATAGTAGATGGACGGCAAGCGAAGCTGCCAACGCCAGCGTAAAACGCTGTTGCTGGGGCTTGAATATAACGGAATTAAATTTTTTCATGGGCGAGGTGAGCGCAAATATACTCTGCCAATGCCCCATTAATCCAGCCACTAATGCAGGATAGGAGCAGTAGTGGTGGCAGCGCATAATAAAGTACCGCTTGTTGGATGAATAGAGATTCAACTGTGGCAAACTGTGCAAGCATATGTGCCAGCGCTCCGAGCAGGCTAATGCCAACCAGACTTAGGCCGGGTATCCAGCGCCATGCAGCGATCATGACGATGGTCGCGCTCAGGCCACCTGCCATGGCGATGATAAAGGTTGGGGTGAACAGGGTGCCGATAAAGAAGCTGCCGACAATGATGCGCGCAATGGAGAGAGAGACTGCCGCACGTGTGCCCATCATGGCTAAAGCGATCAGGGTGACCAGATTCGCCAGGCCCGGCTTGAACCATGGCCCCAGACTTGGCAGGGATGCTTCAAAGACATGCAGGCCAATTGCCAGCATCAATAGTGCTAACCAGTGGGCTTTTGTTTTCAGCTCTGTTAAAGGAGGGCGTGCTAAGGTGGTCATGTTGATGGTCGGCGGGTATGGTTGTTGATCATTCAACTATCGCATCAAAGCTGGATGCAGCACTGCCGCGCAGCGTGATTAGAATTTTATTGGGTACGCAGGCAATGATATCGCCAGCATGAGAGTGTGAACCTGACAGTACGCAGCGTTGCGAAGCGCAGGGTGCGGAGGCGATGCGGGCTCCATGTTCATCAATGACGATATCGGAGAGCCCTAGGTCGCCTTCCACCTGCAATGTGATGGCCGGCTCTCCCTGTTTTGGCAATGGGTAGCTCGCTAACAATGTGTCATCATGATAAATCTCTGCCATGGCGGGGCCCGCTGCAATATTGGCTTGAATGATAAACCATGAGGCAACGACAGTGATCAATGCGATCAATAACAGCAGCCGATCTGCCCAGCTGCCTTTGAGGGCATCAAGCATGGTTTGGCGCGACCGCGAATGCATGGTTAGGCTTGGCATGCGGCTATGCTAACCATGGAGGTAACATGAATATACTGATCACCGGTGCAAACCGTGGCCTAGGGCTCGGATTTGTACACCATTATCTTGAGCAGGGGCATGATGTTTGGGCCTGTTATCGTTCTGACCCTGGAGTGTTGGCAGAGGTAGATTCCTCACATCTGCATACTGTAGTTTGGGATATTAGTGCGGATGCAGCTCCACTTGGTGAGCTGCCGGATAGGATAGACCTGTTGATCAATAATGCTGGTATTTATGGGCCCGGAAAAGATGGCCAGTCGCTTGAAAACATTACAGCCGATGCCATGCTGCATGTATTCAATGTCGATTGTGTAGGGCCGTTGCGTGTGGTGCAAAGGCTCAAGGAGCGGGTAATTGCCGGTCAGGGCGTGATCGCCAATGTCAGTTCAAAGATGGGTTCCAGTGCCGATAATGGTAGTGGTGGCACTTATGCGTATCGTGCTGCTAAAGCGGGGCTGGTGATTGCTTCCAAATCCATGGCAGTGGATTTAGAGCCATTTGGCGTGCACGTAATCACCCTGCATCCTGGCTGGGTACAAACCGACATGACCCATCAAACCGGCCTGATTGATGTGCAGAGATCAGTCACAGGTATGGCGCAGGTTATCGTGGACGTTCAATCTTATAAGGGTGGTCAATTTATAGCATTTGATGGTAAATTAGTGCCATATTAATTTTGATGTGGAAAGGCATCTGCGCTTCGCTGTTTTTGCGGCGGATATGGTGAAAGGAAATCACAAACTGGCTGGTAAGTATGGTGGTGTAGGTGCTCTGGCCAGTGCTGGAGTAGGTGTTGGGGCTCAAGTGTTGATGGGTGGTAGTAATTCAAGTGTCTCCCTGCAGCCTGTGATTGAAGGTGCCACAGGTGTCGGTGTAAATATTGGTATTACCTATCTGTATCTTCAGGCAGACAGATAGAGTTGCTTATCTGGGATAAAGACCCAACGCAAAAAGGGAGAGTGGACTACCCTCATTTACGTAAGAACTAAAGGAAATGTTCACACAATTCACCTATGTAGCACTTCAAACTCCACCAATGCCTACCTACAAGGCTCCTGAGAATAGCAGTGCTTTATGGGGAATCAGGAGTGTGGAGTGAGTAGAATGCCCGCTTCATGCTTACTCACCATGGAATATTGACTTTGAAGCGATCACATCTCCAGTGCATATTTGGCACAGCCGCAACGATCCGCAAGCATCTTATGGCGCAGTTAAAAAACTGCTTCCTTACTTCTCTAATGTGCATCAACATATTAGTGAGGATGATAGCGTGATCACCTATCTGTACCGCTGGGAAGATATTTTGAAACAAGTTCAACCGGATAACTGCGCAAAGGTGAGCACCTCCCCGTTTGCCTCTTGTTGCGATGCCAATGGATAGATTACTGGTTCCATTTCGCATTCCCCGTTTTTTCATCGGTTTAGTCTGCCTTCATGCTTATATTCCTAGTCATTAACACCGCATCTTCGCGATTGCCTGCTACATCGGGAGCATAATAGTTTTTGCGATACCCCACCTCTTCAAAGTCGAGCTGTGCATAACATGCTCTGGCGATGTGGTTGGAGAGGCGTACTTCAAGCATGATGCTGGCGATATTTGGATGAGAAGCAACAAAATGCCCCGTCATACGGCTGGCTAGTCCCTGCCTTCGATAATCAGGCGAGACAGCGATCTGCATGATCTGGGCTTCATCGAGGATGGTCAGCGTAAGCAGATACCCGGCAAGGCTATCTTCCGACTCACAGAGTAGTAGATCATAACCTGATTCAATAGCAGAAAAGAGCGAACTCCTTGACCAGCATTCAGGAAACACAGCTCTGTTGAGGTGATAAACACGTTCAATATCTTCCGTCTTGCCTGTGCGAAGGGTGATCTTTTCATCCATGCCAGGCATGCGAAAGGGTATTAATCTTCGATCTGCTCTTTCCAGCCGCACCCTTCAGTGGCACAAACATGTTGTTTGCCGTGACGCTTGGTCTCTTTACGGGTGATGAATGGCGCTTCACATTGCGGGCACGCTTGCGCAATAGGTTCATTCCACAGTGCATTTTTGCATTTCGGATAACATGAGCAGGAGTAAAATATTTTGCCGCGCTTTGATTTCTTCTCCAGAAATGTGCCCTTACCGCATTGTGGGCATGCAACCTCGGTATCCTTGGGTTTTTCCAGAGGCTGGATGTTTTTGCACTCGGGATATGCTGAGCAGCCAAGAAATTTACCATATCTACCTGCTTTGATTACCATGCCTGATCCACATTTTTCACATTTCTGATCGGTCATTTCAGGCTCAGACTGCTCACCCTCTTTACCCGGTAGTGGGCGGGCCTGTTTGCATTCAGGGTAGCCGGTACAGGCCAGAAACTTACCATAACGGCCCAGCTTGATGGCCATCGGTTTGCCACATTCAGTACACTTTTCTTCGGTAGCCTCTGATGGTCGTTCTGCATCTGCTGCCAGATCGACTGCCGCTTTGAACGGCGTCCAGAACTCACGCAAGATCGGTTTCCAGCCACTATCACCACGCGCGACAGCATCGAGTTTATCTTCAATGGAAGCTGTGAAGGTTGGATCAACAATGTCGCCAAAGGATGAAACCAGGAACTTGTTCACCCAGTCGCCAGTGTCGGTTGGCACAAAGCGTTTCTTTTCCATCTCTACATATTCACGTACGCGTAATACATTCAAGATAGAAGCGTACGTGGATGGGCGGCCAATGCCATTGGCTTCCAGCTCTTTAACAAGCGTCGCTTCAGAGAATCGCGGTTTAGGTTCGGTGAAATGTTGTTTAGCGTTGGCCTCTTTGATAGTGATCGCATCACCAATCGCCAGAGCAGGCAGGAGGCGATCTTTATCATCTCTGCCCGGTTCATCAGTGCCTTCGATGTAGAGTTTACGGAAACCCGGGAATGCTAACGTGGAGCCGGTTGCTCTAAGCGTTAAATCTTCTGAACAGATGTCGGCACGTACCTGATCAAGCACGGCTGGCGCCATTTGTGATGCCAGGGCGCGTTTCCAGATTAGGGTGTAGAGTTTTAACGCATCGCTAGTGAGCTGGTTTTTCATCGCCTCAGGGGTGCGTAAAATAGAAGAGGGGCGGATCGCTTCATGCGCTTCCTGAGCATTTTTACTCTTGGTTTTGAACTTGCGTGGCTTGTCTGGCATATAATTCGCACCATATGCGCTGCTGATATGCGCGCGCATCTCAGTAATAGCATCTTCCGACAGATTGACCGAATCGGTACGCATATAGGTGATCAGGCCAACCAGTTCGCCATCGACTTCAATACCTTCATACAGTTTCTGAGCGACTTGCATGGTTGTTCTGGCTGTAAAACCAAGTTTGCGGGAGGCATCCATTTGCAGGGTCGTGGTGATGAACGGAGGTGAAGGTTGCTGCCGGGCCTGCTTTTTCTGTACATCGCTGACTTCAAACGAGCCCTTCTCAACCCGGCGTGCCATGACTTTGGCGCTGACACCATCAGAGATAGAGAATTTTGTCAGAGCTTTGCCATCAACAGCCTGTAGTTGGGCCTGAAAACCTTTATTGTTGATGCTGCACTCATTATCAATGGTCCAGAACTCTTTTGCTATGAAGGCTTTGATTAATGCTTCGCGTTCACACACCAGACGCAGCGCTACCGACTGCACACGACCGGCTGACAGGCCACTGCGAATCTTACGCCACAATAGCGGCGAGAGGGTAAAACCAACCAGGTAATCGAGCGCACTACGCGCCTGCTGGGCATCCACCATTTTCATATCCACTTCGGTCGGGTTTTCAACTGCTGTGGTAATGGCTTTCTTGGTGATCTCGTTAAAGGTGATACGTTGAACCTGTTTGTCTTTTAAACTGCCACGTTCGCGCAAGACTTCTGCCACATGCCAGGCAATAGCTTCACCCTCGCGATCCAAATCGCTTGCGAGAATAAGGGTATCAGCCCGTTTCAGCGCTTTATCAATGGCATCGAGGCGTTTCTTTTTATCATCAATGATCTGGTATTTGATAGCGAAATCGTTGTCAGGATCAACCGAACCGTCTTTCTTTGGAAAAGCACGCACATGACCATAGGAGGCTAAAACCTTATAACCTTTGCCCAGGTACTTCTCGATAGTTTTTGCTTTGGCCGGTGATTCCACCACAACAACTGCGCTCATGATTACTGTAACTCCACAGGTGACAACACCTCTATATATGATACGTGGCCGATATTATATTGAGATCGTACAGGCTAATAAATATCGGCTGCCCGGCAGGCGTTCAATCACACCCTGCAACTCAAGGCGCAGCAAGATGGGGGAAAGCTCAGGTACGGTCAAGCCGCAAGATTCTGACAGATGGTCAAGATGCATGCTTTCAGTGGCCAATAATTGTAACAGTTTGGCCTCTGTTGCATCGGTTGGAAGGTAGAATTTTTTCTGCCTTGCGTGTGTTGAACCCGCTCCCCAGTGCATGGATTGCAACAGTTCTTCAGCATTTTCTATCAGCACTGATCCATCACGAATCAGTTGATGGCAGCCAGCATGTTTATCTCCCAAGACGGAGCCGGGCACGGCAAATACGTCGCGCCCATATTCCAGAGCCAGCCTGGCCGTAATGAGGGAGCCGGATCGTAGATCAGCTTCCATGACGAGTGTGGCATGGCTTATGCCGGCAATAATGCGGTTGCGGCGAGGGAAGTGTTCTGGCCTTGCTGTGACTTCGGGCAGGAACTCACTAATCACGCAGCCTTGGGCAGCAACCGCCACGGCCTGATCCTGTTGTTGCTCGGAGAGTGCGCCTAAACCACAACCCAGTACAGCGATGGTGGCAGAGCTGCCTTCCAGTGCACCGCCATGCGCTGCTGCATCAATGCCATAGGCCATGCCGCTGACAATGGTTGTTTGGCGGTCAGAGAGATAACGGCACCAGCGGCGCGTAATCAATAGGCCCTCACGGCTGGCCTTGCGTGCCCCCACCACGGCCAGCATCTGTTGTGCGTTCAAACGTTGCACGTCGCCATGGTAGAATAGCACGAGTGGAGCATCATCAAGCATGGAGAGGGATTCAGGCCATGCTTCATCTTCAGGGCAGAGCATACCTATCTGTTGATTGCGGCTGCATTCGAGTGTTTTTTGTACAGTGTCAGATGTGCGAACGGAGTGAGCTTGGCGCAGTGCTGTGATCGCGTGTGGACCAATGCCATCCAGCAACGTCAAGTCTGTTTTTGATGCGTTCCACAAGCTATTAATATCGCCGACAGCATGGATAAGCTTTCGCCCTATGATCGGGCCTATACCGCGCACCATAGATAACCTGAGCCATTGAATTGCACGGTCAGAAATCATGTGGCTTCTTTTCATTGCCTGCGACTAAATTTTGTGGGCTTATGGCTCTGAGATGGTTTGAACTGCATCTGCAATATTAATAGGAGCCGTTGACTTGGTGATCAGGGCAATCGATGCCTGCTGCTGTGGCACCAGTACAAGAATTTCGCCGATTTTCTCTGTTGGCAGCAAGGCAACACCACCATCTACCTTGTTATCCACGATGCGACCACTTCTATGCACGGACATGATCATGCCTGCTTTTATGCCATCACTGAGGCCAAGGCTGATACCTATCACCTGGTTTTGTGCCGCCTCTTGCGCATTGTTGCGAATATACATGATCGAGCCTGTTAAGGACTTTTCGGAATAGGAAGGGGTGATCTGCTGATTAATATCACGTGCAGGTTTCAGGCGATCACCGCGTGATATCTCTTCAAATGCTTTGATGATAATGCCGCGATAAATGCCGTTGTTGCCGGAGGTGATACGAATCTGGCCCAGATGTTCGACCAGGACTCCTGCCGTTTTACCCGTATTGGGATCAGATATGACATCGGCACTGCGGAATACATCGAACAGACTGCCTATTTTGGTGGGTTGCTTCATTTTCAGATATAGATGGTCATTAGCCCCGAAGTTTAGACGATCATCTTTTGAGTCGAGCACATGGCCAATGCCCTGCACTTGATCAGGTTGAATAAAGTCCTGACGCGCGAGAGCTGTCAGCATGATAGCGTTATCAACTTTTGCTTCCAGGCGTTCAACCGGTTTGATAATCACTTGCGGTGTCGGTTTGACCAGGCTGAGTCCGCCTTGTCTTAATTGTTTGCCATCAAACCAGATCTGGTTGCCCGGATAAATGAGATCAGGATTGGTAATATAGAGATTGCGTTCCCATACGTTTAGCCACTTGTACGGATCCTTGAAAAAGTGATTGGCAATATCCCAGAGTGTATCACCTTTTTTTACTACATATGGTTTGCTGATATCGGCTTTCATTGCTCCGTTGTCAGCAGCATCGATATCTAGTGTGTTAGCATGAAGCAGAGCGGGGGTGATGCAAAATAGTCCCACCATCAGTGTCAGAAGCATTGACCTGCAGGTCAAATATAATGTCGGTTTTGTTGTCATACTTGCCTCCCGGCATGCGTGGCTTGTTCCAGTTTTAATATCATCTACGATGCTTTAAGAGCTAACATTCTGCTTTTTCCTGGTAGATGTTTCTGTGCCATTGATTAAACGTTTAATGTTACTGGAATGTTTAATGGTTACCAGTGACGCAAAAAGCATGCCGACCAGCATGGCGGGCATAGAACCATTGCTGCAAGCGATCAATAAAGGCAGTGCCAAAGCTCCTAAAATGGAGGCCAGTGAGACATAATGACTGATTTTGAGTGCGGCAATCCAGATCAATATGCCAAAGAGAGCTGCCAGAGGCTGCCATGGCATCATCACCCCCAACATGGTGGCGACACCTTTTCCGCCTTGAAACTTCAGATAAACGGGGAAGATATGGCCAATAAAGGTCGCGGCAGCAATCGCGGCAATCCATATTTCAGGCAGTGCAAATAGGATGGCCAGTGCAACAGGCAGAGCGCCTTTACCAATATCGGCTAACAGGGTGAGTGCCCCCACCAGTTTGCCTCCTGTACGCATGGCGTTTGTTGCACCTATATTACCACTGCCATGCTGGCGTGGGTCCTGGCCGCTGATGAACTTCGATAGTAGCAGGCCGAAAGGAATTGCACCCAACAGATAGGCCGCTATCACAGCCCCAGCCAACGCAATCACAGGGGGGGTCAAATGCCACCCTTACGATAGTGCTGGCGGCTGCTATCCATGCGCTGTTGTAGCTCTTCTGCCTGGGATTGGCAGATGTAGCTGGGTAACACTTGTTCCAATGCAGAAGCTGTGCCGAACTGGGCAGGAAAGGCTTCTCCATCAATGGTGTTGTCATGGGTCAACAGCTTGAGCTGGTCCAATGTGATAGGTGGGGTCGGCAATACCGCCGTAAAGGTAGCCATGAGTTTGGCGGCAAAGCCCGGAACCGGAATGAGCAGACGCTGACGATCTAATGTGCTCATCAATAGCTCCAGCATAGCCTGGAAGCTATACGTTTTCGGGCCACCCAAATCATATCTTTGCTTGGAAACGTGGAGATTGCCTATGCTCGATACAAAAGCGCGCGCCACGTCTTCAACCCATACTGGCTGGAATTGAGAGCCTCCGGAGATAACCGGCATCACTGGCAGCAGGGCTGACATGGCTTTAAATTGATTGAAGAAATTATCACCTGCACCATAAATGATCGACGGACGGAAAATTGTCCAATTCAGGCCTGAATCACGCACCAGCGATTCAGCTTCGCCTTTCGTGGAGGCATAACTGCTTTCCACCACATCACCAGCACCGAGTGCACTCATGTGAATATACTGTTTTACACCAGCCAGTTTACAGCCCTCAATGATGCGCGCCACACCATCCACATGTGCCGCAGCAAAGTTCTGGCGACCTTTTTCAAACAGTAGTCCAACCAGATAAATGACAACATCCTGATGTTGTAGTGCTGCATCTATGCCACGCCCATCGGTGACATCGACAGCCTCCAGGTTGACACCTTTAACCATCAAATCACGCGCTCTTTCGGGGTGCCTGCATGCCACACTCACCTGATGCCCCGCAGCGATGGCCTGGTCTACAATCGATCGCCCTACAAATCCGCTGCCGCCAATAATGCATACACGCTGTCCCATGATTGAACCTCCCAGTAACTACCGGTGTAATTATGAGGCCCGGTACGCCAAGGTCAATGTATGGGGTATTCAATAGGCTCGCGGCAAGGCATTGATCTGGAATATATCTTAAACGCAGATATATAATCTGTGCACTTGTCATGGAGACCTTCTTTTTTCATCACTGCTTATCCATATGGCCTGTTATATGCTAGTAATTGAGCGATGGACAATCAGTATGACTCTATTGCTTGATGTAAAAAACACCGAGGGGATATGGTGGCGCTTCCTGTTGTTAACCCTGCCTGTGGCAGGGCTGGTTATGCTTAGCAGCTATTTCTTTTTACAATCTGAGCAACAAACACATTTGGCGACTGTACGTCTCGAAACAGCACACCATATTGAAAGTCAGGCCAAAAATATTCGTGAAGAGATTATGCGGGCTGTGCTTCATGTTAAATTTCTCTCACATCACAGTGAAGTGATTGAAGTGCTGGCGGATGATGATGAACATGCCCATGCTGAACTGAGCCATGATTTTAAGTCATTTGCCAAATATATGGGGATATATGATCAGGTGCGTTTGCTGGACCATAAGGGTTATGAACGGGTGCGAGTCAATTTCAGGGATG
>CAYZJL010000033.1:0-15507 GCA_964478615.1 uncultured Zetaproteobacteria bacterium | reverse complement strand
TGGCCTTGATCAAGGCCTGTTGCAACAACTCAAGACCTTCAATCAAACGCGGCCCGGGGCGATGCAACAAGTCAGGGTTAATCGCGGCAAAGTGTACTTTGCTTTTACCCAACCAATGCTGCCAAAAAGAGCGACGTTCCTCGATATTGCGTTTTTCAAGTGGGATAATAATAATCTCGGGGCGAGCTCGAATCACCGACTCAACATTGACGTGCGGTGTTTCCAAATCGACATCAGCAAAGATATTTTCACCGCCTGCAGCAGTAATCATCGCGGTAATAAAACTGGGACCACCGGCGGTGATAATCGGATCGTGCCATAACTCATAAAACACCCGTATGTGCAAAGCCGGTCGCTGGCGTATCTGCTTTAAGCGCTGACGTTGTTCTTTCACCAACATGGCTGCTTGCTGCTCATGGCCGGTCAATCGCCCCAATCGCAACATATCCTGAAACAGAGCCTCAAAATCCACTGGATTGGATACAATAACCTTAATCCCCATCTGCTCCAACTGACTGACACCCTTCACATTGCGATTCAACACAATCGCTGCATCGGGATTCAAGCGCAGCGCAGCCTCAACATTTACACCCAGATAATTACCAACACGCGGTAGTTTTAGCGCTGCAGCCGGATAATCACAATACGATACCCCGCCCACGATTTGTTCTTCTGCACCTATGGCATAAAGCATTTCACAGGCATGTGGAGTCAACGCCAACACACGCTGCAAGGGTGCGGCTGAAAGCATAGTCGGCAACAAACACAGCACGGCAACACAGAATGATAGAGCATAGAATGACCGGAAACAGAATAATCGAAAACTATTCATTGCAGTCGAAACACAACAGGCATCCGATACAGGCCATTGGATAGTGATACATGACTGACTGCACTCAGACCACGGTGAGCGGCACGATCCAGAATTGGATAGCCGGTCGAGGCCAGCAACGTAATCGTCTGAATCGATTGCTGATGCACATCAAATTCGAACTCTGCCTTACCCTGCCAACCATGCCGCCTAGCCTGTCTGGGATAATACACTTCAGCCAAAATGCGTGTCTGTACAACCTTGGGCACAACAGCAACGGCCTGTACTGCTCTGTTCGGATGGGGGGGATGAGATAGATCGGCTTGACTGCGTTGTAATACAAATTCTTTATTCGCTGGTGGAGCTTCTTCCTGCCGCTTTATTTCTGCGACGGACTGAACCGCCTTTCTCGTGAACACTGTCACATGATCTGATTGATCGGATTGATTTGACTGATTTAATTGATTTGATTGGTCTGTGGCGATGACTGAAGATTGCGAAGTCGGCAATGGGGGCGGCGAAAGCTTGGCCGTGGAATGCTGTCTTGTTTCATGTTCAGGCTGCTGTTTTGGTGTTTCAGTACGCATTCGCTTGCTTGCTTTGCTCATGACGGGTCTGGAAACAAAGGACTGGGATGTGTCCATTTTAGAAACATCTGATTTGCTCTGATCCGTTGACGTGGCTTGTGCTGCCAACAACTCAATCTGCAAATCACCTTGCTGATTGCCTATCTTCATCACCTGCTCTGAAGGCAATACCATCAAAACCAGGGCATGCAGACTGATCGCCGCAATCGCTGCAACTATCAGCCGTGCATAACCCGCTTTTATCACCTAGAATGTTGTACTCAGGCCAGCATACCATGCCCGCCCTAATACGCTGTAACCGGATATCTCTTCATAAACTTTATCACCTGCATTATCAACGCGCCCAGTCAATTTCCACTGCTCATTGATCGCATAGCTTGCCCGAACATCGGTCTTTTGATAACCCTGCATCGGTTTCACATTACCAGCCGAAGAAAAGCGTGGTCCGACCAGATGCCATGCCACTTCCAGGTTGAACCCGGCCACTGTTGTTCCAACGGTCACATTACCCGACTCTTTCGCTCTGCGTGCCAACAGATCACCTGTATTTGAATCTTTAGCACTCAAATAGGTCCAGTTGGCATTCAGATAAACTGGGCCGTAACTCAGGTTTCCAGAGACTTCCAAACCTTTGGTGCGTGCTTTACCAATATTGGCAGGTGAGAAAAAGAACGTCGGTGGCGGCCCCTGCCAGACAATTAAATCTTTATATGACTGATCAAACCATACTAAACCAAGGCCTGCTTGAAGCGCATCATGATCAAATTTATACGAAATACCTGCATCCCATCCACGGCTGCTTTCCGGTTTCAGGTTCGGGTTTCCAGACGAAAAAGCAGATGCCGGGAAATAGAGATCATTGAGTGACGGTGCTTTAAAACCGGTTCCATAATTCGCCGTGACCTTCACCCCGGTTAATGGATGCAACGCCAACCCCGCTTTATACGTGGTTTTATTCGATGTGGATGAGTTTTTATCGAAGCGCACCGATCCATTCAGGTCAATCCAGTCACCTTGCCAGGCGAGCACCGCAAATCCGGCTGTCTGGCGAATCGAACGATCCAGTCCGGCACTACCGCTGTAGCCTTTACTACGATACATATCAAGACCAACCAACATCGATACTGAGTCGAGGTCTATGTTATTTATCCAGCTCAATTGATCTATGCGGGTACGGAAATCCGAGTTATTAAAACCACCGGCCGGATCAGTTCCAATCACCTCATCCGTTGAACGAGACAACTGTACAGAACTCTCAACCATATCAGTAATCGGATAAGTCAATTTGGCACTGCCCACACTCTGTCGGCTATTGCTGATATAATTCAATGTATCAGCAGGTCCAAATCCATCCAAACCTGTTTTACCATCAACATTTCTGGCAACAAACTCCAATTTACCATCACCTACAAGCAAACCGACCGAAGCAGAAACGTTCAACTTCCTGTATGGATCAAGCTCTGTACCACTAGCCGCTGCCGATACCCCCTTTGTCCGAAAGGCATCTACCGTTAAAGCATAGTTGTTACCGGACTCTGTCTGGCCTGAAACACTCATCTGGCCTGAAGCGGTACCATAGGAACCTGCTTCACTGTGCACAGAGATCTTGCTACCTTTTTCGCCTTTGCGGGTGAAAATCTGAATTACTCCGCCCATCGCATCAGCACCATACAAAGAGGACTGAGGGCCTCGCACAATTTCTATATGGTCAATATCCGCCGTCGAAAGGTTACTCCAGTCAAAGCTACCTAGTGTAGCTGATCCCACACGTACACCGTCTATCAACACCAGCGTATGGCCGCTATTGCCACCGCGCATAAACACTGAGGTTGCTTTTCCCGCCCCACCTGTTGATGTGACATTGATACCAGCCTGTGATCTGAGTAACTCGGCTACAGATATCGCCTGTGATTGAGTGATTGCTGCCTGATCAATGACCGTGATATCGGCACTGATTGATGCCTCATCCAGTGCAATACGTTCCGCTGTAACCACCAGTTCAGGCAGCTGTTCTGTGGCCTGTAGTGATGGGCTCATGAGCATTGTAGCCATGGCCATCATGATATATTTTTTCTTTATATTGAGTTGCATTTTTCTCCAGTTGCACCCGCCGTGCATTTCATATTAAATAATCAGGGCAGATTCGAAGAAAGAAGACGCAGATGTTTGCCAGTATCAGAAACTCAGATTGAGGCAAATGCATACACGACTTGCCTCCCTCCGAGACTATCCTGTTCGAAACCCACAGGTTCCTTGTTTCAGGCCGGTCTCCTGGCTTACCTTCATCCGCGGCTGTTTTACCTTCCCAGAGTCATTGAACTCCAGTGGTTTTAAACAGCGTTGTCAGGCCTACAGTAGCGGGGGCTGCGTCGGAATTATTTCTGATTGAAACTCACCGGACTTCCCGTTTCACCCTTGGTCGAAAAACGTTCGGGCACCTAAAACGCTGCGAACGTTAGCGGCTGTAGCAAACCAAGTCCATAAGGGTTGCCACGGCGATGTGATCGTCACACACGCATAAAACAGATTGACCCGCCCACAGCTTTTGCCATGATTGCAGCGTGTCCGATACTTCTCCACTCTCCGTTACCGAACTGACTGCGCGCATCAAACAAATGCTCGAGATCGGCTTTGCCAACATTCAGGTTTCTGGTGAAATATCGCGTTTAACACGCCCTTCTTCCGGCCACCTATATTTCACTATCAAAGATGCCCATGCGGCGATTTCGGCAGTAATCTGGCGATCGACCGCTGCGCGTTTGAAAAACATCGTACAGGAAGGTGGTGAATTTATATTCACCGGCCATATCAGCCTCTACGAACCGCGCGGTACTTATCAGTTAATCATTAGCCGTGTAGAAACAGCAGGAGCAGGCAAACTGGCTGCTGAGTTTGAACGCCGCAAACAGCTGTATGCTGAACTGGGCTATTTTGATACATCCAGCAAACAGAGCATCCCAGCTCTCCCGAAACATATCGGCATTGTCACATCACCCACTGCTGCTGCATTTGAAGATGTTAAAAAGGTACTCGCTACACGGCCTTCCTGGCTAGAACTCACACTCGCTCCTGCTCTGGTGCAGGGTAGCAGTGCTCCGGCTGCAATGGCCCGTGCCCTGGACAAGATAAGTAATATTGAGACACCACCACAGGTGATTTTACTGATACGCGGTGGCGGCAGCATGGAAGACCTGTGGTGTTTCAATGATGAAGGCGTGGTCAAAGCGATTGTCGCGTGTCCTATTCCCATCATTACCGGTGTTGGTCATGAAATTGATACTACACTGGCTGATCTGGCAGCTGATCTGCGTGCAGCGACACCATCCAATGCAGCTGAACTATGTTGCCCATCCCGTGATGAACTGCGCCAGCGTTTACCACGCATCTCCAGTCTGTACGGCCTGCTCAATCAGCGCCTAAATCAGAAGAATCGTGATCAACGTATGCTGCAACAGCGTCAAATTCAGGCATGGCAACGTTGTACAGATGCACGTCATCATAACAGCGTACAGTGTTCATCCCGTTTAAATCATGCATTTCATCGGCATCTCAATCAATCAGCCACACCATTACGTCAGCTTGAAAAGCGTCTGATGCCGCTGCAGCCGATTCAACGCCTACAGCAACAACGGATATTGCAAAATCAACATCACCATGCCCTGCATCAAGGCCTTCGCACAGGGCTCTCACATCGCCGCATGGGATTAAACAGTGCCATACTGCAACTTAAAGAGCAGAAAAAACAGATCCAGCTGAAACGCCAACAACTTGCTATTCTGCGGGGTGAGCTTAAAGAGCTTGATCCATCAAGAGTGCTTGATCGTGGTTATAATATGAGTTTTTCAGCCGATGGCCGTGTCATTACCCAGGCTGCTGAACTTAAGCCCGGAGACAGCATGCAAGTCCGCTTCCGTGATGGCACTGTACAGAGCAAAGTCACCTCAACAACAAGGAACCCATAATGAATAATAAACTATTAATGCTTTTATGCGCCATGCTCTGGTCTGCATCTGCCAACGCTAGCGAATGGTCGGTCACGCAAGGTGACGTTGCCTCCATTGAGATTGAATACTCGGGCAAAACACTTTCCCTCACCTGTTTTGGAAAAAAATGGCCGCTCAAATCCAAGGGTAACAACCGTTGGCATGGCTGGATCGGAGTCGATCTCAAAAAGAAAATTGGCAAACACAATATCATGTGGCGCTCGGGTAAAACAATCATCGCCAATGATTTTCTTGTTGTGAACAAGGGGGTGTTTCGTATTTCCCGCATCGAAGTGGCCAAACGCATGGCCAGCTTGGGCAAAGATATTCTGCCGCGTTATTGGCGTGAAGTGAAAGCATTAAAGGCCACTTATGTCGAAAAGGTCTCGGCCAATCCCGATATCATCATGCATGGAGAACCTATTGAAGGTATCGAATCCACCCCCTTCGGTGCGCAGCGCATCGTCAATGGCAAGGCAAAATCCCCGCATTCTGGCATCGATATTGCTGCACCAGCAGGTACCACCATTGTCACCCCACTGGCTGGTCGGGTGCTATTGGTCGCTGATATGTATTTGAATGGGAAAACTGTAGCCATCGGCCATGGCAATGGATTAGTGTCCATCTTTTCACACATGCAGTCGACATCAGTAAAACAGGGTGATTGGATTGAGACGCGACAAAACATTGGTGAAGTCGGTGCGACAGGACGAGCTACAGGTCCACATTTACATTGGGGTGTACGCTTTAACGGCGCACGGGTAAACCCTGAAAGTATTGTACGTTTTAAGTAGCTAACAGATCACCCTACATAAAAGATTTGGAGATATCAGCAGATGGAAATCAAAACGTTAATTATTGATGATGAAGATTCAGTACAAAGCATTCTGGCTGCATTTCTTAATCGTTATGTCAGTGAAAAAGGTATGGAAAGTAACATTGAAACGATGTCCGACCCTATCCAAAGCCTGTTTGAACTCACGACGCATGGTCATCAGTATCAGGTCATTCTACTGGATGTGCGCATCCCTAAACTCAGTGGTGATGAAATCTACAGTTCTATCGAACAGGTCAACCCCGATATTCTTGATCGTATTATGTTTGTCACCGGCTACCCCGAAGATCTGTATGAACGTTTTCCAGGCAGACAGTTCAATATTCTGCAAAAACCATTTCGCTACAACACCTTTGCTGAAAAGCTGGATGGTCTGCTAGGGAAGTGCTAATCAAAACATAATACTACGACTCTCTTGACGCATCATGACTGATAAAACGAAATGGCAGGCTTCGCTGATTGAACAGCGCATCGCTTGGGGCACTACCTTTTGCGCCATCATCATTGCCATGCTCGCAGTGGCACAACCGCAATGGTTTAAATTTTCTTTTGCTACAATTAAACCCTTTCACAACCAGGCTCCAGTAGCTAAATCAGCGCAAGTTATGGGCCGTAAAACCATTGCCGTGAAGACGCAAGTCGAACAACCTGCCCCAGTAAAAACAACGCCGGTAAAGGCCGTTACAATAAAGCCCGTCACACGATCAACGCCAGTGACGCAAGTCAATGCAAAACCAGCCAACAATAAAGTAATCACTGCAGTGAAAAAAGCAGCTTTCGTTACACCTGGATTTTACGTGCAACTTGGTGCATTTGAAAAGACAAGCCGCGCCCATGGGTTTGCCGATCAACTCAAGCGAAAAGGCTGGAGTGTAAAGATTACAGATAAAAAAAACGGTTTGCATGCTGTCTGGATCGGTCCAAGATCGACAAAGGCCGGTGCTGAGAAACTACTCAAAACCATTCGCAGTACATTAAAACAGAAAGGTTTTATCATTCAACACAATAATGGCTAATAAAACAGGCATGGTCGTTGCCGGGCATGCAGCAACAGCTGATGCCGGTGCCGCCATTTTAAGAGCTGGCGGCAGTGCCGTAGATGCGGCCATAGCTGCAATAAGCACATCTTTTTGCGCTGAACCAGTGCTGACATCGCCTGGGGGCGGTGGTTTCATGCTTGTCGCGGATGCGAATGGACAATCACGCCTTTATGATGGTTTTGCGCGCATGCCATTGATGGCTTCAGCTACACTTTCATCCATACCATCGGCACAAGGATTGCAGGCAACCCCGATAGATTTTGGTGATTCCAAACAGACCTTTCATATTGGTCAGGCATCAGTAGGCACCCCATCCCTATTATCCATGCTGTTTGCAGCCCACCGTCAGCATGGCAAAATACCACTCAAAGATGCGCTGGCTCCCGGCATTGATGCCGCCAAAGGTGGTGTGCGATTAAATGCACTACAAGCCTCGTTCATGCTGTTGCTGCAACCTATTCTCAGCAGCACCGATCACTGTAAAAGCTTACACGCACCGCACGAAAAACTGCTCACTGAAGGTGAACTTTTTCGCAATTCTGATCTGGCGAACACGCTTGAAATGCTATGTCATGAAGGCATTGATGAGATGTATCACGGTGATTTGGCACGCCATATTGTAGCGGCATGCATGCCTCACGGACTGCTCAATATCGATGATATGAGGGCTGATCAGGTCATCACCCGCAAACCGATCAACACAGCGATATTCGGTGGTTCTCTATTAAGCAATCCACCACCTTCACCCGGTGGCCTGTTGATCTCGTTTGCTGCCAGCTTGCTTGATGGATTGATCGATCTTGATGAAACAAAACATATCCCATGGCCGGTTCTGATGAGCGAAGTGTTGCGCAGTGCCAGCCGTATCCGCCACGATCAAGCAGGCTCTTTGGGCCTGGACAGATGCATCCAGCAAACCGATATTGCATCAAAGGTTCTTGATGCCAAATATATCGACAGGCAACTCGAGCATATCCGTCAGCACCTTCGAAACCCTGCAGCTCCAGAAGCACACGAGAGCTCCAATCGTCTTGGCAGTACAACCCACATCAGCATCATCGACAGAGATGGCATGGCCGTATCCCTGACCAGCAGCAATGGTGAGGGCTCTGGTATTGTCGTGCCTGGAACAGGTATTCATCTGAATAATATGTTAGGCGAAGAAGACATCAATCCGCTTGGTTTTCATAGCTCACCACCAGGCCTCTCCCTGCCCTCAATGATGGCACCCTCTATATTTATGAAACATGGTAAACCTGCCGTGATACTTGGTAGCGGCGGCTCCAATCGTCTGCGCGGAGCTATTTTACAGGTGCTGATGCGCCACATTAAATTCGGCCAGGATATCGAAAGTGCCGTGCATGCCCCTCGCCTGCACAATGAGGGAAATCGACTAGATATAGAACCCGACTTCTTCTCAGATTATGACAGAGAGCAATGTGCGCAGATGGGCTGGGAGCTTAACCCATGGCAAAGACAAAGTGTCTATTTTGGTGGAGTGAATGCCATTAGCCTTGATGCCAAGGGACAAGCGCATGGCTGTGGTGATCCACGTAGAGGGGGGGCCGTTTCTCTCGCATGAATAATCCGCCTGGCATGAACAATTCGTTTTACATAAATAATCCGTCCCGTAACATCTTTATCGCCCTTGGCGGCAATCTTGGAGATGTAGAAACAAGTTTCTGCTCTGCACGCAGTGATATTGATCAGCTCTCAAACACATCCGTAGTCAACGCCTCTCTGCTCTACCGCACCCCACCTATCGGCCCAGCAGGCCAGCCTGATTATTGTAATGCTGTGATCGCCATCCAATCGTCACTTGAGCCCATTACCCTGCTTGATGCACTGCAAGCCATCGAAGCCAAACATCATCGTATCCGGACTGAACATTGGGGGCCGCGCACACTGGACTTGGATATTATCGCCATCGATGGCATGCTCATCTCTAGTGATCGTCTGACCGTGCCACACCCCCACATGCAAGATCGCCAATTTGTATTACAACCCCTTTGCGATATCGCGGCAAACTGGCAACATCCCCACTTGAAAGAAACAACCATGCAACTGTTACAGACTCTACTCGCAACAGGAGAACCAGCTTTGCCAAGAGGAATAGTATGGTAAAACCAAGTGATTTCTGTATTCGTGAACGGCCTTTGAATCAATGCCATATCGCCATTGAAGGTGCAATCGGTGTTGGCAAAACAACGCTAACCAAGAAGCTGGCCGACAAACTTGGCTCCAGTACGTTTCTTGAACAGGTTGATGATAACCCTTTCATCGAACTGTTTTATCAGGATCCCACCCGCCATGCTCTATCCGTTCAACTCTCATTTCTCTTCTCGCGCCTCAAACACTGGCAGTCGTTAAACCAACAGGATCTATTCAGCCAAGGCATCATTAGCGACTACCTGCTTGCTAAAGATCATATCTTTGCCACTGTTACCCTCTCCGATGAAGAGCTGGCTCTATATGATCAGGTTTCCCGCCTTACCCAGGTCGATCTTCACAAACCTGATCTGGTGATTTATCTGCAATCAAAACCCGATGTCATCATGGAACGTATTCGCCGGCGCAATCGATCTATGGAGCGCGGCCTCAATATGGATTATTTGCAAAAGGTGATTACCGCTTTCGATCAACATTTCTTTCACTATAAAGATGCTCCGCTATTGATTGTGCAAACTGACCGCATGAACTTTGCCGATAGCGAAGGAGCCGTCGACAGCCTGATTGAACGCATCGACAGCATGACATCCCAAACAGAATTCTGGGCGGATTACAGTTAATCCTTCCCCCTTATACTTACCTGATTACCCTGTTTGCTTCAGTTGGAACTGGACAATGCTCTGTTTGAATAAGAGACATTCAAACGAAGGAGTATGGCATGACAAAAAAGAGAAGGCAGTTCAGTCCTGAGAAAAAGATATCGATATCACGAGAGCATTTGGTTGAGAAGGTTTCTGTGCTTGATGTATGTGAGAAACACGAGCTTATGAAAGACAGGCTTTGTCCAAGTTCAGAGAGCTGATGCAGTCGCACCATTATTTGGGCTTCTTGCCAAAATAGGCGAAACCATTTGGTGTGTTGCCACCCTCCATGATGAATGGATTGCATTGCTTGGTTTTTCCTCGTCCGCGCTGAAGTGTTCCGTTCGAGATCAATGGGTTGGCTGGGGTTATCGCCATCAGTATGATCGTTTGCACTTGGTAACGAACATCACTCAAAAAATGCAACAGATGGCGTACAGGGCTAGAATGGTTTTTGACTACCTGCGAATGACTAAAAAATACTGGGGTGACCCGCTGGCTGTGAAGTAGAACAAATTCGCCGTGCGCCTCCTCCCCCTATATGTTGTATTTCTTCCAATCAAAGCCATGAGTAATGTTAGGCTCAATTATGGGATCAGTAATTACGGCCTGTTCAAGTAGTCTTCGAAAAACCAATCCACGATCACATGATGTACGGCGGTTAAATCGAAAAGTAAATTCATCCAGATATGATTGCAAATGTTCAGTGCTAACTGCCCAGCGTATACCGACGAAGTCGGCCACACTGTAAAGGCGGTTAATCCTGCTGGACTGGGGCTATTCTGCGGCGTGTTTTTTGATGGTCAATGTTGAGTTCTTTTTTCGCATCGATTCTCCTTTCAAATTGATTTTATAAGCGCTGTGAACAAGGCGGTCGAGGATGGCATCAGCCAGGGTCGGATCACCAATATATTCATGCCATGATTCGATGGGTAATTGGCTGGTGACGAGGGTGGGTTTCAGGCCATTTCGATCCTCTAATATTTCTAACAGATCGTGCCGCTACTGGGTTGTCATGATCGCTAATCCCCAGTCCTCAAGGAGGATTAGATCGGTGCCGGTGATTGCTAATGTAAAAAAATCAGTAAATTGGTAACGATTAATAGAAAAATGCCTTTGAACCACTGCATTAAGAACTCCTTTATGATAATATTGCTCTAATGTTGCTAAATGTGGGAGCCTCAGTGTGCAAATACAAGCCTTGAAAATAGATGAACCATACCTTAAAAAGCACTCATGAATGCTGATACTGAACACGACACTGAAATTCTTGAGGAAACAACCAAGAAGCCTGAAAGCAAACAGGGCCAATTGGTTCGTTCCGATGAACTGTTACCAAAAGAGCTAACGCTACTGCCTGTATCCAACAGACCTCTGTTTCCGGGCCTGGTTGTACCTCTGGTTTATGAAGGCGATGAGATGGGCAAAATCGTTCGCGATCTGGCCGACAGCCATGTGCAACATATTGGTCTGGTGCTGGTACGTGATGAAGATCAACCCTATACCCCCGAAAATATTTATAGTGTCGGTGTAGTTGCACGCATCGCCAAAGCCATTGAAATCGAGGGTCATGGCCTGCATCTGGTGGTAGAATGTCTGCAGCGCTTCAGTATCGATGGCTTCCTCAGCAATACAAACCCGATTCGCGTACAAGCCAAATATCGCAGCGAAACAAGTTATGAAGATAACCTTGATCTGCGCGCTTATACTGTGGCTGTGGTCAACACCATCAAAGAGCTACTCAAACACAACCCACTATATGAAGAAGAGTTGCGTCTGTTCGCATCGCGCTTTGATGTCAATGAACCAAACCGCCTGGCTGATTTTGCAGCCAGCCTGACCACTGCCAGCCGTGAAGATCTACAGGGTATTCTGGAGACCTATTCGATATTTGATCGTCTGAAAAAAGTGCTTTCATTACTGAACCGGGAACTTGATGTCAGTAAGGTACAGACAAGAATTCGCGAAAATATTGATGAACGCGTTAGCGAGCAGCAGCGTAAATTCTTCCTGCATGAACAGCTACAAGAGATTCAACGCGAACTGGGCATGAATGAAGATCCGCGTGAAAAAGAGATCAATAATTTTAACAAAAAAGCCGACACATTGAACTTCAGTGATGAAGCGGAAAAAGCCTTTGAGGAAGAGCTCAATAAACTAATGATGCTGGAAACAGCCTCTCCTGAATACAGTGTCACACGCAATTATCTGGATTGGATGACTTCACTACCCTGGGGCAAGACCTGCCGCGAACGCTACAACCTCAACTCCGCCTCACGTGCGTTAAACAAACATCATTCAGGCCTTGATGATGTCAAAGACCGTATTCTTGAATTCATCGCGGTTGGTGCACGCAAAAAGGCAGTCGGTGGTTCGATTATCCTGTTTGTTGGCCCGCCTGGCGTGGGTAAAACATCATTGGGTAAAGCCATTGCAAATGCCGTATCACGTCCGTTTTATCGTTTTTCAGTGGGTGGCATGCGTGATGAAGCTGAAATCAAAGGCCATCGCCGCACCTATATTGGCGCCATGCCGGGTAAAATCGTACAGGCTCTCAAACGGGTGAACGTTGCTAACCCGGTGATCATGATTGATGAAGTGGATAAAATTGGCTCTGATTTCCGTGGTGATCCGGCCTCCGCTCTGTTGGAAGTACTCGATCCGGAACAGAACGCAGAATTCATGGATCATTATCTGGATGTACGTTTCGATCTCTCACAGGTGCTGTTTTTATTAACCGCCAATCAACTCGACACCGTTCCGCGTCCTCTGCTCGACCGAGCCGAAATTATTCGTCTGCCCGGTTATATGGTCAGCGAAAAAGTGGAGATTGCACGCAAACATCTCTGGCCACTACAGCTTGAAGCGCACGCGTTAACCAAGCAGGACGTTTCTCTGACCAAAACGGTGATCCAACACCTGGTTGAAGATTATGCCCGCGAACCGGGTGTACGCCGTCTGGAAGGGTTGATGAAGAAAATTCTGCGCAAAGTAGCGCGCAATCTGGAGGATGGTTCTGCTGAAACCCCGGTGCGCATTGCTGTCTCCGATCTGGCCGACTATATCGGCAAAGCCCGTTTCCGTGAGCAGGCCATCAAACAGGGTGTGGGTTTAGCCACAGGGTTGGCCTGGACAGCTATGGGCGGCACAACTCTGGTACTGGAAACCACCGTCATCCATCATGATCGACGCGGCCTGAAAATCACCGGCCAACTGGGTAAGGTGATGCAGGAGTCTACCGAAATTGCCTACTCATATATCACCTCAAACCTGGAACGCTTTGTTGAAAATAAGACGGAAGTAGATCTTGGCTGTTTTGATAAAGCCTTTGTCCATATGCATGTACCTGAAGGAGCGGTGCCTAAAGATGGCCCATCGGCAGGCATCGCGATTGCCACAGCGCTGTTATCGCTGGCACTGAATCAGCCACCAGCCCGCATCGCCATGACGGGTGAAATGACATTAACTGGTGATGTACTACCGATTGGCGGCGAACGTGAAAAATTATTGGCCGCCAAACGGCTAGGCATTCAGGAGGTTATCCTACCTGCCGCCAATGAAGTGGATGTTGATGAATTACCTGAGAGTGTGCGTGAAGGTATCACCATTTACTACGCTAAACATTTCAAAGATGTAGCCAAACTTATGTTCGGCATTCGCATGAAAGCAGTCAGAAAAAAACGCCACATGCAGTGATAAACAACAGTAAAAAAACTTGCCATTTATGTCGCACTTCTGCATATTGCACTGCCATAAATACCGCATTCATTTCAGAGTGTGATTATTAACGTAGAATAACGCTAACCGGGGACTCAAGATGAGCACTACAGACTTTCAAGTAGCACGCAGAAACATGGTCGAATATCAGATCCGTTGCTGCAAGGTGTTAGATACTGGTGTGCTGGACCTCATTGAATCCATGCCGCGTGAAAATTTTGTGCCTGCCGATGTGAAAAGCGTCGCTTATATGGAAGGGCATGTGCCTTTGCCTTGCAATCAGGAGATGCTATCCCCCCTGCAGGAAGCCAGTATCTTACAAACACTTAACCTTCAGGGTCATGAACGTGTACTGGAAATTGGTACCGGCACAGGATTTTTAACTACCATGCTGGCGATGCAGGCAGGTGAAGTGATCAGCTGTGAGATCCACGCGCCCCTGGCCAAACAGGGCAAAGATAATATTGATGTGCATGGTGCCAACAATGCCAAAGTGATTGAGATCAATGCCATGGATGCTGATGCCATTGCATCGCATGCTGATCTGCAAGCATCCTTTGATGTCATTGTATTAACTGCCGCTGTTAAAGAAATCCCTGCTCACCTAGAAGCCCTACTGAAAAAGGACGGTCAGATCATGGCCTTTATCGGCAGCAACCCTGTACTTTCACTCATTCATAAACGCAAAGTCGGCAGCGCATGGCAGCAGACAGGTCTGTTTGAAACACTACTGCAGGATATGGAAGGCTCAGCCCAGACACGTGAATTCATTTTTTGATTGAACACCTCCTTTAAAGCTAACTTGCAAAGCACAATCATGATACCGAATAGCGTGTGCTGCCTGTTGATCCTGCTGCTCATCCCCACACTCGCATCTGCAAAAGACAATTCAAACGCACCTGCATCAAACAGCATTCATTTTATCGCGTTACCATACCTCAACAGTTTTCATTATAATCACAACAACCAGCCTAACATCGCCTCTCATTTGCCTCCCAAACATGATCTATCGGAACATCACTGGGGCATCTCCACCACATCCATTCCTGATCTGGTTAGCTCTCACGGAACAATCCAGACGCTGGATACCGATCAAACGACCGCATACCGACTTACCGGTGATCTCAGCAACATCATCACACCCATCCCGGAAACAGTTTCACTCTTACCACCCATGCATGCTTTAAGCAGCGCCACAGCCCCTCTCTGGTTGCAATACAGAGCATTAGACAAAACAACATGGCACTGCCCCAACCTTACCCCCAAGGCAGCAGCGCAAATGATCGCCGCAAAAAAAGAGGCCCAACGCCTCTCCAAACACATGGCTGATCGCGCCTTTTATTTTGGTTACGACACCAACGAGGATGCCCTGGAGTAACCCTAAAGAGGGTTTCCTAATCGCTCTGAGAAAAAAGGCCCGCAAATGCGAGCCTTTTGATAGATACTATTTTGATCTTAGCTGAAGGGTCAAAACGGAATGTCGTCATCCACTGGCACATCACCAAAGTCCGGGCCACTGGCAAATGGATCATTGTTTTTCTTCGCTGCGGAACCGCCACCTTGATTACCGCCCTGGCTAGGGAAACTGCCGCCTTGGTTGCCGCCCTGAGTTGGAAAACCACCGCCCTGCTGTGATCCACCAGCCTGGTTAGAACCAGAACCGCCGCCCAGCATTTTCATTTCATTGGCACGGATTTCTGTCGTATAACGATCCTGACCATCAC
>CAYZJL010000032.1:0-15819 GCA_964478615.1 uncultured Zetaproteobacteria bacterium | reverse complement strand
CAACCTGGTGGGCAGGCGTAAAGTCAGGTCGCTATCCCCAGCCCGTCAAACTTGGCCCCAAAACAACGGCATGGAGAGTGAGCGATATTGTAAGGCTGATTGATAGAATGAGTGGTGACGACTCAATGATGCAGTAGGGGCTCCATGACTCAACCTTTTATAAGGAATAGCACAATTGCATGTATCCATTTCAGGCTGTCCGTTTACGTTGATAAGCTTTTGCCATGTTATTGGCTATGGCATGAAAGTTACTTCTTAAACTTTCGGGAGCGAGGATTTCCACCTGGTCGCCAAAGCCCAACAGCCACCAGCGCAGTTCATTGGTATCCTGCACAGTAACATTCAGCAGCACTCGCCCATCATCAAATTCAGAAATAAGCTGATTGGAATGCAATG
The DNA here is from genome assembly GCA_964478615.1 of uncultured Zetaproteobacteria bacterium. Taxonomy (GTDB): domain Bacteria; phylum Pseudomonadota; class Zetaproteobacteria; order Mariprofundales; family Mariprofundaceae; genus Mariprofundus. The sequence goes on along the minus strand of CAYZJL010000032.1, from coordinate 15,423 downwards.
GCCTTTCTTGCAAATGAACAGCCATATCTTTGCTAATCCACGCTTGCAGGTTTATTTCATCTCCAACGGCAAAATCGAGTTCGCCGGATGAGATATAGTCATCCAGATCAAATCCATTAGGCGCGGTACCGGGAATATCCATGACGGTTGCCGCATTCATGCGATGCAGTGTAAGCAGACGAATGTCCGGATAATCCCACATGGAACATACCAGATAGAACAGGCCATCTTTTAGCACCAGTCCGAGCGGATTTAATTCGTACTGTTTGGTTTTATCTTTACCACGCGGCAAATATTCCACATCCAAACGACGATTGCGAAGCAAAGCATCATAAATAGCCGACTGAACATCCGATTCGATGGCCGGATTTTTTAGGCCGGGACCGCGATGCAGCACACGCACTTTGTTCCGCCAAGCCGGATTGCCTTTATCGGCATCAGCCTGGTCCAGCACCTCCTCTGCACGTTTGAAGTGGGGAGCCAGTCGTTTGATTGTTGTCCGAGGCAACAATGGTTCGAGATGTTTTTCTGCCAGGTAGAATGCCAGCGCAGTATCGGAGTCGATACCTGGCACTTCATGTACATTGGCATCCCTGCTCCATGACCAGCCGTAAGGCTTGTCCCTGTCATCACAAATCAACGGATAGATTGTCGACATACGTACCAGATCGCGTTGCAAGGTGCGCTGCGTGGTTGTGAATCCATCATCCTCCAGTCGTTGCATCAATTCCGATGTGGACATCTTGGATGGTTGGCGCGGGATCAATCGCAGCATCTGCCATTGGCGCATTAATGTGTCACTCATGGACAATCCCCCCCTTGATTAAATCGGCATACAAATCGGAATGATCACCATCAAAATTATCCATTCCCTCTTTTGTTAGCAAACCCTTCGGCTTGCCATAACTTCTGATCGATTTATCAGAAAGCCCCTCGAACCATGAAATGTTAAAGGCACAGAGCTTCGGAAAGAACTCCATACCGGCCTGCTCAGAAATGTTGTCGTGAACCCACCAGGCCAGTGGTCTGTAATCCTGATGCTTATCGAAATACTCGAGATAGGCAGGGATAACTATGGTTGCAGTAGCACCCAGACAACCACCTCTTCGATAATCCCATATGTGTGCTGCAAAATTATTCTCGTTTGATGCACAGCTATAACCATGGTCATTACCAAATTCATTTACCGAAGGAGAACGGTAGGCACTGCGTACCGTTACGCCACCAAATGCTTTGTATATCGGTTCCAGCACCTTATGGCATAGATTTGTACCCGCCTCTATGGCCAGATCAGGAAAGTCAGGAATATTCGATATCCCATGCAGATTGGCTATCTCGCTATAGAGCATATCACGCATGAAAAAGTGTTCGGAAAGGCGAACTCTTCCCAGTTCAGTCAGTGAATTAACGCTTGCCGGTTTCTTCATTCAAGCAGTCCTTTCGATCCTGATGTTTCAGCTTCTTACGATCATAATCCTTCGGCGACTTCTGCACCTGGGTCGGAGGTGGATTTTTCTTTCGCACCTTCACTTCGGATGGTTTGATCGAGCCTATATGTATTTTTTTAGCCATTCCAATTCACTTGCACCACGGCCCCCTGAATCGGCATGTAAATCAGTGTGGCCAGTACCGACTTACCTGTTGCCTGTTCCACCGCCTGCTTATATGTGTTGAGCTGAGGTGCGTATTCCTTCGCATGATCAACAGCACCTGCTCCAGGATAACTTTTGTGATCAATTACTATGTAACCATCTGGTGATTCCAGCAACATATCGATCCAGCCCTGCATGCGTTGATGGTTCGGCAGTACCATTGTCATCGGCCATTCACACAGTATGCGTGCATCCGGATAGGATTCGCCAATAAACTCTTTGAGACGATCACTCGCAAGCAGCATGTCTGCCGGATCAATCGCCCCTCCTACTTCCCACTGGGTCAGCATCCTGTTGGCCATATCCATACGGACGGACTCTTCATCGGCAGCATCGGCCCCCAGAAACCCATGCATAGCATTACCAAAATCAGCCATGTCTGGTGCCCCATGCATGGGCAGACGAGGCCCGATTGTGGAAAGCAACGTTGCCTGAACATCGGCTTCGTTGATCTCTCCCCAACCCACGCCACTCGGTGATTGCGTTGCCGCTGGATAGGCGAGACCACCTTCGACCAATATTGGAAAGTATGGGGATATATTATCCATTGATATCGTTTCAATAGTATCGGGATTGCTCAGAATCCGCGACGTGATGCCAAATGATTGTGCCTCAGAATCTGAACGTGATGCAGTCATCGTCACGGCATTGTCTTCCTCAAAGTGCATCACTGCATGACCATCTGCACCGGTCAATTCATCCAGCCATTTATTCTCAATACTCTGCCTGGCCTTCTCGCGGATCAGAACCAAACCATCGCGGGCTCGTGTCATACCGACATACAGTAAACGCTGCGATTCCCTCACAGTTCGCTCTTCAGCCGCCAAAGCGATATCAGAGCCATCGGTGCAGGCACTCATGCCCTCTGCCTTTTTCTTGCTTCCATACGGCCATGGCCAGAACCGAATCGAACGTCCGGCCAGTGGCTCATCCACTTGGAAGTTTTCTGCCGCTTGTACGGATACACCGAACACACCGTGTCTGGATGCCTTATTCAAGCTGGATAGAACCACGACAGGCCATTCCAGTCCCTTCGAACGATGATACGTTAATAGCTTCACCGTATCTGAGCCCGAACCTTCCGCCTGCTGCAATTCCGCTTCGTCATACAGCCAGGTCAAAAAACCAGTGACCGTGGCAGCACCCCGTCTTGATTTACAGCGATCCTGATAGGTTTCACAAGCTGCCCGAAGTTGATCCAGATTACTCATGCGCTGACTCACATTACCCCAAGCGTAAATCATGCGTTCTACATCTACTGCCGCCATGGCCAGTTCCAGTGACTCCAGCGGAGTCAGCAAAACCCCCTTCTCACCTGCAGCAATCAACTGCTGCATTAGCGGATCTTCCGCCCAACTCACATAGCTCTTATCCGGCGCATTCATCAGCATCTGCATCCAGCCGTCGTGATCCTTATGATGGGCGGCATAGCAGACAATTTCAGCCATAGCGATGGTGTCGCTCTGATCCGCCATGTAACGCAGTCCAGCCAATGCCAATGTACATTCATGCGTTGCCAAGAGGTCTCCCTGTGCAATAGAGGCGCGTATACCGACTGCATACAGGGCTTCTGAAAGGTTAGCGCATTCATCATTACTACGGCTCAGCACCGCAATATCACCCGCTTTAATTTCCCGCTCTGCAATCATCTCCTGAATACCGCTGACCAGCGCACCCGTACGCTTCTCCTGATTACTCCCCTCCAGTGTCCAGCTCTCCAGCCATCCGCCATCCGCGATGCTTTCACGCTGTGCTGGAATATTCAAACGTACTTTTTCTTCACCCATATGATGGAATACCGGAGTAAAGATCGCATTACAGAAGTCCACCAGTTCCCGTTTGGAACGCCATGAATCCTTCAATATATTTTCGTCCGAAGCAGTGCCGCATTGTTCTATTTCCGCAGCCACCGCATCCATCAATACCGGATCGGTGCCACGGAAGCCATAAATAGCCTGCTTCTGATCACCAACCCAGACCACATCCTCAGCCAGCTCAGAGAGTTTAAGAAACAGAGCCAACTGGATCGGGCTGGTATCCTGGAATTCATCTACCATCAGCAGTTTTACACGCTCCCGGATAGATGCCTGAAACGATGGATCGTCCTTGGCCATACGCAACACCAGTGCTTCCTGATCAACGAAATCCATCAATCCCTGTTCACGTTTGTAATCGGCATACATCGACAGGGCATGCGCAGCGCAGGAAAACACGCCTTCAATCATCTGCTTAAGCTCTCCCCGGAAACGGGGATGTTTCAGATGTTGCTCAGCCTGAGCCTGAATACCTTCCACCAGCCCCCTGCTTTTGGCCCCCGTACCCAGCATAGCCAGCGTCAGCCAGTCCGCCCAGGACACATGCTTCCAGCCACGCCGTTGGATTCTTTTCATCCCCTGAAGAAAGGAGAGTGCGCCTTTCGTTGCACCAGTCTTATCCTCGCCCGATTCGATACCTGCAATCGCCGCATCGATTTCCCGTGCAAGACGATCTTCGATTCCCTGTCCCATCTTCTCGCTGTGGGCTTTGCCCAGTAATGTTTCCAATGATTGCCACGATCCATTCGCCGATGCTTGCAGACTATCCGCATCCATATCATTGGACCGCGCCAGATCAACAATATTATGCACAAAATCGCGCCAGTCCGCCTGCTTACTGAATCTGGAACCAAAGCCCATCAACCCAAGCCTGCGTGCAATCGGTTCCAGCTCTTTCGATGCATCTTCAATCGCAGACGATGTCGCCATATTAAAAATACGCTTCGCATCCTCTTCCGGCATCACATCCACCGCTGGGGACAATCCGGCCTCAAACGCATATTCCTTGAGCAAGCGCGCACAGATCGAATTGACCGTACCGATCAAACCATCATATATACGCTGGGCATCGGCAGCCCGCCCCTCTTCCAGCAGCCGCATACGAATGCGCTCTTTCAATTCCGCTGCCGCCTTATTGGTAAAGGTCGTGGCCATAATTTCTTCTGGTGCGACCGACTTTTTCCCGCTGGCTCCCGCCACACGATCCGCAATCTCATTCATCAAACGATACGTTTTACCGGAACCGGCACTGGCACTGATCAACTGGATATTTTTCATGCTGCCGCCCTCGTTTTGCCACACAATTTACCGAACTCGCAAAAATAGCATGGCGACTTGATATACATCAGATCAGACTCTGCCCTCTTATCTTTCAATTCTTCCTCATCCATCAGACCTGATATCTCGATATCGCCATGCTTGCTCTGATTGAACAAGTTCAACCATGTCTTTGATCCCTGTTGCCATATCTGATCCACATTCACCGGGCTTTCGATGGTTTTATATGCCTTGAATCTGCTATCTGCGGTCAGCACCTCTCCCTGCACCAGCATGAAATAGGCACCGGCAGCCCAGTCTCCCTTATCCGCCTTGCGCAGCAGCCATGCATAGCTAGCCAATTGCAATGCCTCACCACGTTCAATCTCTTCGCGCTTGTATTTGGTCGAGCCCGACCATTTCAGATCAATCACAAATGCAGTGCCAACATCATCTTCCAGCAATAGATCGATATAACCACCGAAAGCGACACCGGCCAGTTGCTTGCCATCTACCCAGCCCTCGGTATTCACCACATGCAATCCGGCGGCATCAATCGCCGCGATTAAAGCCTCCACCGCATCACAGGCACTGTAGCGATAGCGTTCCCGCTCCAGTTCACGACCCGGCTCCAGCAATTCAGCCGCCATCTTCGGCACCAGTTCACCGAACAGATCAGCGGCGCGATTCCTGAGTGTTGCTAAAGTCCATGTATCAGGGTGCAAATAGAGCTCTTCCACCACCTTATGGCATAGCGAGCCTATCATGGTATTGCCGGTAGGCAGACTCAATGAGTCCATAGAATCCAGACCTGCATGATATTGCATCGCCCATTTGGCTGGGCATCCCATTAAAGTGCTCATCTGAGAGAAAGACAGACGTTTCGGATCAGCAATACTGTCCGCTTCCACCTGAATAGAAGTCGCCGCATCGGGCAATGTGGCAGGAGTAGATTTCTGCCACGCCATAGAACGTCCTGCAAAGTTTACCGTCTCATGACAATTCAATGCATCAGCGCTCACCATGATATGCTGATAGACCGCATCAGGATCAGTTTCGTTCGATGATGCCGCAAAATGGCGGATCTCATCCCATAGCGGGTGCGGCTGCACGGCGCTGCCGTTCAATCGTTTGGGAGCAACCAGAATCAATCGTTTTCCAGCAAAACGCAGCGCATTGCATCCCTGCCGGGCTTCCCGTTGCCGAATCGCCGCTGACTGTTCGAGATGAACGCCAACCGCGTCCAGCGCCAGTCGCTCCTGGGCACTCCAGAATGTTATCGCAGACTGGCCGGGATCAGTAAAATTCCACCAGATGATGGTTTCCATATCGCCTGCAATACCACCCGGATCTGCGACCTGCATCCAGGGTGATGCTTCCGCCACCGCATTGGGGTTCTGTCCACCCTCAGCAATCACTGAATCGAGCATCCGCTCAACTTGGGCGCGAGCAATGGGTTGATGGTGACGACCGGCCAGTTCAATCATTCGATCCACCTGTGCCAAAGCCTGCGCCATACTCTGTTGCAAACGGGGTGATTTTAGACCGCGTCTCACCCACGCACAGACATCAGACAACGCATCAGGCGGAATACCCTTACTCGGATCAAAACGCAGCCCGGTCAGATAAGTCCTGATCTCATCCATCAATGCCTGCGTATCCATCTGTGCCTGTTCTTCTTCGATACCATCCTTGATCAGTCTGGCCATACGGATTTTAACTATATCTTTCTCAGCCCTCAGCCAACGTTCACCGCCAATACCCGGTTCGCGCTGAATCGCGCCCCGCAGTTCCCTCGCAGCAAAAGCAGGAACAGGGGACACCGGTAGAGATAAAAACTCCAGCAGTGCATGCACATTTAATGGCTTCCATACATTCGCCAACGCCAACGGCAATATCTGCAATGCCGCACGCCATGGAGAACGACGGTTAATACCCTGAACCGGCAACCCGACCCGTTTCAATGCCGCATCCAGCACATCACTGCCCTGTCCCTGAATCAGCAATACATCTCCATTCGCAGCCTCATCCGCCTTCAACCAGTTCGTCACCACATTGGCCGCCGACCACTCATCGTCTGCTTCCAGCAACAGCAGAGAATTATCATCCGCAGCAACACTCATCCGATTTGCATCCGCCAGCATGGCCTGCTTTACCTTATTCAGATTACCGCTGGATGGGACGATTTCGGATGGTGTGATTTTGGGCAGGCTGTTTGTAGACGTAATCTCATGCACAGTTACGCCGCACTGCCTCAAAGCATGCATCAGCTTTTGCAATAAAGCTGGCAAAGTTTCGATCTGTTCGATGACTTTGATGGTTACAATAGAAAGTGACGGTTCTAGCTGCAGTGTCTGTAACACAACACCGAGGCGATCACCCGTGCCTTTACGTAGAGAATCCGGCAACACCAGTTCAAGAGCTGCAAGTGCATCCAGCCTGCATGTGAAATCATCAGCCGTGCCGCCAGTCCATCCGGCCAGAACCAGTTCATCGCGCCATGCCAACATCTGTTTAGCTGAAGACCACGGATCAGCCGCAAAGGAAACCGCAAAGAATGCCCCTGCATCCAGTCCATGCAGTTGCTCCATGCACTCCATATACTGCTGAATACGAATAGCCTGATGAATATCCTTGCCCCCCAGACCAAGCTGGGTTTCGAGCAGATTCAACAACTCGCCTGGCCCGACAAATAGTTTGCCGATGGATGCGCACCCGGTATTCACCCCATCCGGTGAAACGCTCTGGTCATAAGCCATATCAAAAACTATTTGCATCATCTCTCCCATTCACTACGGATCATGATCCTACAAGCCCCTGCGTCAACTGGTGTCGTGTTCAAGGTAATGGAAGATCAGAATGATTAATGTACAACCGCTTAAGGGCGAGCACTTACTGCATACCAATAGAGCCACCACCTTCTATTCTGGTAACGTATTATTCTTCAACCGATATTCGTAGGAATCCTCTTTTTTACTGCGGTTGATAATCGTCGTCTCATCCAACTGCGCACCCATCGTCCAGTAAACCAGCCCACCTTCATCGTAATAAGTGATCGGCCTGTCATAAAAGCTGCCTTGGTAACCATTAACTCGTATATGCTTCACCAACTGCACAAACAGACTTTCATCAACCCGCTCTCGAACAAGATATTCATGCGGCCATTCCGGCATGGTCTTGGCGTAGAACCACCGCTCATGATTCACAAACACACGGAGGTTTTGTGAAGGTATGGTCATCACTGCTGATCCTGCTTGTTTAATAAATATTCCAGATTATCAGCTTCTACAGCCAGCGTATAAGCACAATAGATAAATTCATCCCATTGCATATCGGCAACTGGATGCACAACCCGGCCAACAATTGCATCACTATCGTCCACAACAAATTCGACAAGATCAATATTACGGTTCCGCAACCATGTGTACTTGATGATTGCATCTGGCTCCAGCGCCTGACAATAAGCATCACTTGTAACATTACTCAAAAACACACACCGGCCAGCATGCTCTTTTATGGCAACTTTTTGTTTCCGATGCATTTGATTCCCACCAAAATTAAACAGCAATGTAGTTAACCCATGATCCAGTGATGCTGTTACAGTGGTTTGTCCTGATCGATCAATTGGAATACTTCGTGCACCCACTGAATTGATATACTGCGTCACAGTACTCGATAGCTTATTAGAGTAGTGCTTAGGGTCATGGGTATGATTCATGCGCTCAAAAATGCATTCGACTTCTGACTTTTGTGTCATATTGTCACCACCAACCAATATTTCCGCATTTAGATACAGGTCAAGTACTCCACCACCCACCTCAATCGCATAAGTCCGATGAAATGAAGGCCATGAAATACGTTGAATCAGATTTATTAAGCCCTGCCTCCCCATCTCTTTGTATGGCGGCATTTCCTCATTGGCTTTGCTGGTCAAAGAAAGCAACAGCGCACCATTTGCTTTTGCCGAGTTCACTCTGATGGCGACACTTCCCTCTTTCACATCATAATCATCCGGAGCCGGAAAGTAGTAATCGCTGGAGTGTGATTGACTATGAATTACTTCATCCAGCACCCCTTTGATATACTCAATATCAGCTCCTCTTTTTTCATCTTCAGCATCAATGCTCTCGACAGGATGTTTTCCATTATCATCTAAATCCATTGGCCTTGGTTCATCTGGTACATAAGGCGATTTTAAAAACGTGACAATCTGATCCGGAATTTCATCTCTTTGCATCAACTCCTTATCAGTATCGTGAGTATCACATGTTTTTTGTTTCACTGGAGCCACTTCATGGAGGCATGCAATAAACTCATTATAATTTTTGCAGGTTGTTCTGATTTGAAGCATTTCAATACTTTGCTTCACATAAGGGAAACAAACCTGGATAAGGTCATTATTTTCAATATGTCGATCCAATACCTGCAACCGCCTTTGTGCCATTGAGTTAACACGATCAACACGCCCCGTTTTTTGTTCCAAACTCACTGGAGAAGCAGATAAACCATAATGCATCACACTGTCACAAAATGTATGGAGATCCTCGCCCTCTTGAAAAACATCTGTTGTAACAAGCGCCAATGGATAACCCGGCATTCGAAATTTCCTTGCTTGAGCGGATCTCCCTGAAGTTGCTCCCGATGCCCCAATAATAGGAGAAACCGGACTCAAAGTTTGCCCCAAGAACTTTCCATATTCATCTCTGCCCTTTTCTAATATATCCGAAATATTATTTTTAATAATCAATTCAAGATGATTGGCTAGATGATTTAGTTCACAATAAGTTGAAAATCCTTCATGACCTTGCTGACTTTTTAATATCGAAACAAGACTAGCTATCCATTGCCTTCTTCTAACAACTGATAAATCACCAGACCCCTGCATTAAGCGGGCTAAATAGAGGTCTATAACACCATGGCCCGTCCTCAGAACAAAACTCATTAAAACTTTGTGTATATCAAACAATTTAAGATTTTTTTCAACTTGCTCATTTGATTTAAGACTTTCATAAAGCATGTTTTGCATTGGAATAGTGGATTGAGCCATGCCTGCACTTTCTAATTCAGTGTAAAGTGTAGGAACATTTAGCATTTCATCCAATTGCTTTTCATCAATAGTGTTTTCTGCATTTAACACAGGACTGTTATTCGGTTTAAGATGATTCAAAAGTGGTAAAAGGAAATCAAATTCAACAGGTTTATTGTCGATCAAGCATTTAATAAAGGCAGTCTGACACGCTTGATACACTTCCAACTCGTCTTTAGCACGCTCACCACTAATGAATTTACCCGCTTCTGCTGCAATTTGAACACCGTATTCATGAAGCATATCCTGCAAATTGATGCTCTGTGATACATGACAGATATACCATGCCCAGTTCGGCTCCAACAATGTAACAACTACCTGAGCTTTGGCAGTTAAACCTTTCCTGGCAGCATCAGGCGATTGAAACTCTCCAAGTTCCGGTTTCGCATCGGAAGATACCTCACCCCTGAAAAACCATGCATAAAACGTGTCATTTTTAGGCGGCATTGATTTTTCATCTGGATCACTGACCTCATCAAATTCCCCACCAAGAGCATCATCTTCCCGAAATGTACTTTTTTCCAAATATATCGAGTAGATGCTTCGCATCATCTGCCGCTGTTCTGCGTAATCCGACAAACGCTGATCTATATAGTCAGAAATCCATTGATTGTAAGCATCGTCCAGTTTATTTTTAATTTCACTCACACTTTTAACGCGACGTACAAAGACAATTTGTTTTTTTGATTCCTTGAACATGGCATCTGAAAGTTTCTTTACCACACTATCCATTTTTGGGTGAGGTAGTGAATGCCCCAAGCCTGAAGATATATAACTATCCACAAGGTGGCCGAGCACATGGCGATCTTTGGCATCGGTCTGTTCTTTCTCTGACTGCTCCCCATCAAATTGAACAGGCTCAGACCTAGATGATTCAGCAAAACTTTCAAATGATGCCAGCATTCCAGTTTGAAAGCCTGGAGAATGCGTTTGGTGCGACAACATTTCTCCGACTTTTTTCTGCACAAGTGCCGTCACCAGTTTTTGTTCTTCTGATTCAAACTCTATCGCGGCATCTTTTCTCCACTCTTTTCGGTACATATTTCGTGACATTCTAGTGCCATTTACATTGAGTTCATTTAAACGCCGAACCATAATTTTTTTCAAATGTTCTTTGGCTGAGTCTTCACCAACCTTCTCAGGCAGAAGTTTAGAGTACCCAACCATCTTCAACTGATTTCGAAGTTGGTTTAAATCACGATCATAAGGCGTGGCTGAAAGAAGCAGTGCATGCTTCATTCGAGACAAATATATATCTTTATCCCTTGCACCAAGTACGCCGGATAACACTCTATTTCTGGCACTACTTTCAAAATCATGTTTGAAGTTATGCGCCTCATCAATCACAACCAAATCAAAGGTAGGCAGAACGTAATTTAACACCCTAGCATATTGCTCTTTTACTCGTTCCTTATTTCTTGTTTTATCCGCTTCATCCTCACTTCTTAACAACGATTTTATTTCATGAGCTGGAACAAGTTTTTTCAGTTCATACAATTTATTGGACAATGTTTCGTAATCATCATTCAAGCTGATACTAAAGCTATCCTTACCGATGAAAAAATCAGTGTAATAACCAGATGCTGCATAATGAAGCATTTCAGTAACATTCCGGCAGCTTTTGTAAGGTGCTGCTGGGCGACCTTCACGCGTGCGTATTCGGCCTTGAGAAACCCGGACATTATTACGAATAAATGCCTTATATTCTCGCTCCCATTTCTCCTGAACATTTCTGCTCGGACAAATATACAGAACCCTGAGCATTGGATTGAAATAGCGCATGATGGCAACTACGCCTAATGCAATATAGGTCTTCCCCATGCCAACTTCATCCGCAAGGTAAGCAAGCCCAATTTTAGGGTCTACCAACATATTATGAAGTGCTGTCGTCCCTTTTATCTGAATATTTGCTAATGATTGTAAAGAAGGATCATTACCTGAAAAATCGATTAAACGGCGAGCGGTTTCTAAATCAACAGGATTCATACATCCACCTGCTCGATAGGTTTGTAAGCTCGAAAAAACTGTGTTTCAAACCATGCAAAGAACTTTTCTCTATTTGTTCCTTTTTCAAGGGTAAGAGCACTTGTTGTTTTCAACGTTTCTTTATGCACTTTGAACTCTTTCAGTTGTTCAGCAACGCGTGGCCGGGCTTTAAATCGTGCATCTTGATAAATCTCTATGGCCGATAGCAACAACAGATAGGCAGTAACACTGTTGGTTGGTTGTTCATCAACTACATCGAGTACACCTTTTATTAGTGCAGGCAAACTATCTATTCCCGAACCGGTAAGGTAATAATCCAATTGTTCAAACCTTTTGTTCTTCAGTTCCTGATTCAACATATCCTTCAGCTTTTGAAAAGCATTGAAAATTTCTGCATATTCACAAAAGAATTGATCGATCAATTGATCATCCGTGTGCACCGTCAATTCACCAGCCATTTTTGACAGCATCAAAGCACGAACTTTCACATCAACCAACATCGTCTGCCGCCTCTCCGGCGACATGCCAGCATAAATAGCAAGTATCTGCTCTGCAGATAAATTAAGACCATCAAACTGTGGTTTATGACCCCAATGCAATTGTTGCAACAGCACACGGTGATCTGGAAATAAATCCGCTGGACTGTGTACCATCACAAGCGACCCATTTTTTAGAATATCTTCCACTCCCTCAACGCCAGCCTCGTATTCCCTAGCTTCATCAGTGAGTATCCATGCTGTAGTGACTGCCTCTCCTGTTGCACTACGGATATCAATCGTAGCCTCATCTTTTGCATAACCTACCAACTTCCTTTCCAGCCAATCGAAACTTAAATGAATTTCAGGTATGGCTGTTTCATCATCTTTTCCATCATTGCTACCTGGCTCAGCTTCATCAGGTTCAACACATTCAATATCCTCATTTTTCTTCATGACTTCTAACATTGGAATAACTCTGCCCTGCTTCACTAAGAACCCAGCTTCAACATTCTTATTCATTGCCATATAAGTAAAATTCACTGATCCGACAAACACCCATGACTGAATACCATTATAAAAGTGGTACACCTTGGCATGGAGCCTTCTAAACGGTACTGCATTGGATTGCCCTCCCAATGCAGTAATTAATTCCTTTTCCCAACCTGCCCATGAAATACCATCCCTATCATTGATATGGTGCAGGTAGTCTTCCTGGCATAAAGCTTTATTGTCACTATCAACAGGAAGCAGCAGCTTGATCTCATTAGTGCCTGTATTTAAAAATGACTGGTGAACATTTGATTTGCCATCATCCACAAAGAAGGGTGAAATAATCTCCAGTGTCCAATTGCTATATTTTTTAAGCGGGCTTCCCTCCTGAATCAGAAAGCTTAGAAATGAACCTCTTTTTTGCATGTAACTAAGGCCAAAATAAAATACTTTTTCAGCACTGTTACTTCCTTTGCATGTTGATAGAAAGGAGTCAATCATGTCAGTAGCAGTATTATTTATGCTCTTCAAACCCGCTTGATAATCCGCCAAAAAAGAAATATCTTCTTTAAGCACATTTACAAATTTTCTTTGTACATACCCACTCCGAATCTCTTCCCAGTGCTGACATTCAATATTATCCCACCAACCGGCCAGAGTAAGGTTGTTTGAACCAGCACCGACCAGAAGCACCTTTTCACCTGCATCATCACTAACCAAAATCATATTCACTTTGCCATGAAATGCCCGATTGCCAAGATTAACACCGGTACAATCGTATTCCATTTGAGGTGAGTTTTTTTCGCCAGGTTGCCTAAACATGGGAAGGTCATAATAAACATCAATAGGCATACCCGACTCACGTAACTTGTCTCTCACCATAAACCGTTTAATTCGCTCATCAGTCGAATAAGGGGTGTTTTCTTTTAACATAAGAGGAATGATTTCCAGTTCAAAGAAGTCAGGTTCAAACGTATAGGTAGTAAACAATGCCGCTAACACTTCCCTGCCATTGATGCGCTCTAGCAGGTTTTGAGAAATAGTTTTACTTGCCTTCATAAATCATCTCTCAACTGTTGCCTGGCTATTTGAAGGAATGAACCAAGAAAATAATCATAGTCCCACTCTGCTTCAAGGTATTTCATTTTTTTAAGCTCCGATGTTTCGTTTTTCACTTTGACGGAGATTTTACCATTTTTCAATTCAACCCATGGAGCTGCCCCTCGATTATGCATGACTGTTTTATTGAGATTTAAAATCGCATCAGCGACACGGTTGAAATCATTCTGATGAAATGCGTCAAGAATTGATGCAAGTTGCTGCCGATTATGAAAATCTCCAATCGGTAACGATGATGGTAAGGAACCATATTGCCGATCATTAAATTGATTCAAAAACTCATCAAATCTGGTTCCATCTTGGCTGCGGGTGTAATGAAAGATATCGTTAATAGCCACCAGTAAACGCTCTACCTTCTTTATATCTGATAATGCATCCGATAAAGCATGAGAAGGTTTCTGATCTAAGACTGCATCTACAAAAGTACCGATGTGATCAGGCTCTTTCCCACTTTTGGCATATATAAAAATGAATTGAGTCTTTTCCCATAGCTCTTTTTGTAATGCATTGCTTTTATTACCAGACATCAGCGTATCCAACAATTGTTCTCGTACTTGCTCATGTCGGATCGCCTGCATAAATGCATCTGCATAACTTTTCAGGGCATCAGCATCGAGTTCATCATCACTTTGCATTAATTTAAACAGTTTGTCCGCTGAACTACCAAGTTTTTCAATAATAGTTAGCGCAATTTCCTTACCAATATCTGTTGGGCAACGCTCTTCCCCTTGTATCAACCCAGTATCTCTGGATGCTGATGAATATAAGCCCCATAATCCATAACTTGCCTGATCACTTAGAATCTGCTGCTCAGCTTCAACACCAAAGGAAATGTTTTTTCCATCTCTGATTCGGTTTTTAATTCGAGTGATACCCATAACATCTTTAGCACCACCATAATGACGGATATAACCAGTCAACTGTTCATAACGGATAAACCAATCTCTAACTTGTTTACCCCTATCTTCAGTCACTTCTGCTGAAACCAGTTCATTAGCCCAATAAAATCCAAGTATCGCTACGGAAAAGTTATCCATAGAAGAAGTGATGGTTGTTAAATTACCAATCACCTTTCTACCAAAATATGACCACACAACCTCAAACCCCAAAGGGTCTCGTGAACCTTTAGGTTTTGCTCGATCATCCAATAAAGATAGAAATGCCATATTTACCCCTGATAACTACTAGCAGATACGGCAATTCGCCCGGCTAGGCTGTGGACGGTGATGGAGAGAAAGCTCACCATACCTAAGTCTTTCTTATGGCTGGAGGAATGGAGATTGAACTGGAACACATGCCCAATATCTTAGAATTATACATATCCCTTCACCTCTTCGTGCAAGTATAGACAAATACAATCATTCCACCACTTAGTAACATCTGTGATCTTTCAACTAATTATAATTCTGGATGGCGAGAGGCACCATCAAACTTCAGTAATTCTTGATTGAACATCAATGATGCTTTGGCCGGGGCATGTTCCTGCGGCTTGACTGTAACCAATTCTGCGAATTTTCCATTCCGGTAAAGCATGAGAATCA
>CAYZJL010000031.1:0-15956 GCA_964478615.1 uncultured Zetaproteobacteria bacterium | reverse complement strand
CCATGAAGAAGTGATTTGCGATCTGGTCAGTCGAGAACTGCGCTCCTATAAACAGCTGCCGATGAATTTGTATCAGATTCAAACCAAATTCCGTGATGAAATTCGTCCACGTTTCGGTCTGATGCGCGGACGCGAATTCATTATGAAAGATGCATACTCATTTCATGCTGATGATGCATGCCTGAATGCTGAATATGATCATATGTTTGCAACCTACTGCCGTATTTTTGAACGCTTTGGTCTGAACTTCCGCCCTGTTGAAGCGGATGGCGGCTCTATTGGTGGTAACAAGACACACGAGTTTCATGTGTTGGCGGAGTCGGGTGAAGATCTGATTGCCCATTGTTCGGGCTGTGATTATGCCGCCAATGTAGAAAAGGCGGTGTCAGAGCGATCGGTGCAGGTATTTGAAGGTGGCGATTTGCATGCGGTTGATACGCCGAATGTGACCTCGGCCGAAGATGTGGCTGCGTTTTTGACGGTGGATACCTCTCGATTGTTGAAAACACTGGTTTATCGCGTGGTGGGTGGCGATAACGATGGCAGGATTGTGGCCGCCTGTGTGCGCGGTGATGATCAACTGCAAGAGATCAAACTCATCCATGCTGTCGGCGCGGACAGTGTGGAAATGGCCACGGATGATGAGGTGGTTTCCGTTGGTGGTATCACTGGTTTTATCGGCCCGCAGGATTTGAATTGTAAGGTGTTGTTGGACAATAGTTTGACAGGTGCGGCTGGTTTGGTGGCTGGAGCCAATAAAAAGAATGCACATGTCACAGGTTTGGATGTTGTCCGTGATCTTGATGCGGTGCATTTTGTTGATCTGCGTGAAACACGTGCAGGCGATAGCTGTGAAAAATGCGCTGCTGCGATTGAGCTATCACGCGGTATTGAAGTGGGGCAGGTGTTTGCTTTAGGCACACAATATACAGAGTCGATGGAAGTGATGTTCCAGAATCAACAGGGTAAACGTGCAGTTGCCACCATGGGTTGTTATGGCATTGGTGTATCGCGTTTGATGGCTGCAGTTGTTGAGCAGTGCAACGATGCGTCTGGTATAGCCTGGCCTGCTGAGCTGGCTCCCTTCCATCTGAGTCTGATCACGATGGGTAAATCCGAGGAAGTCATGCAGGCATCTGAAACAATGTATAAACAGCTGCTGGATGCAGGTGTTGATGTGTTATGGGATGAACGTAAAGAGCGTCCCGGTGTGAAATTCAAGGATGCCGAGCTGATTGGATTGCCTCTGCAGGTGGTGATTGGTGATCGTGGCCTGAAAGAGGGCAAGGTTGAAATGGGGTGGCGCAAAGAAGATCGCAGCGAAGTTGCTCTTGCTGATGTGGTGACTGTGGTGCTTGAGCAACTTAAAAATCAGGGAAGTGCAAACTGAATTCGGAAGAATTAAAGCGCCGCCTGGGTGGTATTCCACCCAAGGCCATTCTGGCTGGTGTGTGTGTGGTTGGTTTCTTTTTAACGATTCCAGTCTGGTTACAAAGTACAACGGAAGACAGGCAGCATCTGGCGCAAAATCCGGTCAAACAGATGGTAGAAAAAAATATTGGTCTGCTTGATATTAAACCGGAAGAGAAAGAAGAACTGCGTAAGATGCTGGCACCAGCGGTCGAAGTGAAAGCAACGGACTTTGAACGTACGGTTTGGGTCAAAGATATTATTCAAACGATTAGCCCGTGGGTGCCTGATCAAGCGGAAGCGGAAACGATTGCTGATCGGGTGTATGTGAATAGTCAGCGTTTTGATCTGTCGCCCGAACTGGTACTTGGTGTGATTGCGGTGGAATCGCGTTTCGATCACTTTGCCATCAGCAGTGTTGGCGCGGTTGGTTTGATGCAGGTGATGCCATTCTGGAAAAAAGAGCTGGGCAACAGGTCGGATAATCTGCTTAAGATTGAAACCAATGTGCGCTATGGCTGCGCTATTCTCAGGCATTATATCGATCGTTATAAAAAACTGGATCGGGCACTGGGTGCTTACAATGGTTCGCTGGGCCGCATGAAATATCCCAATCTGGTGTATGCCAAAATGAAACACTTTAAAGCCACAGATAGCGGTATCATGTGATCTTTATGTTCTTACAAATAAGAAGATCTTGAATAACAGAGTTGCAAATGATTAATTTTCTTCTTCTATTCGTGCCAATTCGTGTAATCAGTGGCTAAATTCTTTTCCTATAATTTTAACAGCCAAAACCATTAGCCACTGATTACACGAATTAACACTGATAAAATCAAAGCCTTTCATGAAACTGTTATTCTCAGATTGAGTGGCGCGTAGCGGGATGAGGTGCTATTCCGTCGGTCAGTGAATAGCGACTCAGGTCGCGTTGCGAACACCCAACGATTGAGTAACGAAATGGTAAACTCACCATTTTGTTACTCAAGAGTTCCTGTTAATCGCTTAAAAGGAACTCCAGCAAGGCTTTCTGGGCATGCAGACGATTCTCGGCCTGATCCCAGACTACGGACTGAGGTCCATCGATCACACCGCTAGATACCTCTTCACCACGATGGGCAGGCAAACAGTGCATAAATAGTGCATCGGGATTGGCATGTGTCATCACACCTTCAGTGACACAGAAACCGGCAAAGGCCTTTTCTCGCTCCGACTGTTCATCTTCCTGCCCCATGGAGGCCCATACATCGGTGCTAACCAGGTCAGCTTTATGCGCTGCAGTCACGGGATCATCAGACTTGCTGATATCGGCGCCCAATTCACGAGCTGCGGCCAATAGTTTTTCATCCGGACGATAGCCCTTTGGACAGGCCAACTTTAATTTGTAACCGAAAGAAACCGCACCATTGATCCAGGAGTGGGCCATATTGTTACCATCGCCGATCCAGGCTACGGTTTTACCTTCAATGGGGCCGCGATGCTCTTCATAGGTGAGCACATCAGCCAGAATCTGGCAGGGATGGGTTAAATCAGTAAGACCATTGATGACAGGTACTTTCGAATATTCGGCAAATTTTTGGATAACATCGTGCCCGAACGTGCGGATCATAACGCCATCACACATGCTGGAGAGTACACGTGCTGAATCGGCAATCGGTTCACCACGGCCAAGCTGCGTTGCATCGGAATGCAAAAACAGTGCATGCCCACCAAGTTGAAACATGCCTGTCTCAAAAGAGACACGGGTGCGGGTACTCGATTTATCAAAAATCATGGCCAGCGTTTTGCCTTCCAGTGGCCGGTGAGCTTCACCCGCTTTTAATTTGCGTTTGATGATCACAGCACGATCCAGAATATGGCGTGCTTCTTCTTCACTAACATCCAGCAATGTTAAAAAGTGTCTCATACCCATCTTTCAGACTCCTCCAATACAGTGGCAACTGTTGCCAGTGCTTCATCTACTTCTTCTGCCGATACATTCAGAGCAGGCAGGAAACGTAACACATTTGGCCCCGCCATGAGAATCAACAGACCTTTATTCCTTGCCGCAGCAACAAAGGGGGCTGCCTCTACATTCAGTTCTGCACCAATCAATAAACCCTGACCACGTATTTGTGTAATGACTGGATAAACAGTGGCCATGTCCTGCAGACCTTTCTTTAACTGCTCGCCCCGTTGCATGACATTGTGCAGTAGATGATTGGACTCAATCTCGCTCAAGACAGTCAGTGCAGCAGTGCATGACAAGGGATTGCCACCAAAGGTGGAGCCGTGTGTGCCCGGGCCGAATGCGGGCGCCACAGCAGCACTGGCCAGCATCGCACCAATCGGCATGCCGCCGCCCAGACCTTTAGCCAGCGTCAGAATATCCGGTGTAATCTCAGCCTGTTCAAAAGCGAACATGGTGCCGCAACGGCCAATACCTGTTTGAACTTCGTCCAGAATCAATAACAGGCCATGCTCATTACATAGCTTCCGTACGGCCTGCAGATAAGAGGCCTCGGCAATGTTTACGCCGCCTTCGCCCTGCAGGGGTTCAAGCAACACGGCAGCTGTTTGATCGTTGATGGCCAACTTGAGTGCTTCAATATCATTCAAAGGCACATGCGAAAATCCCGCTGGCAGCGGATCAAAACCTACTTTTACCTTCTCCTGTCCGGTTGCAGTAAGGGTAGAGAGCAGTCGGCCATGAAACGATTGGGTGGCCGAAATAACAGCTCTTCTCGGAGAGTTCTGATCATGGAAATATTTCCGCGCCAACTTGATGGCTGCTTCATTGGCTTCTGCGCCTGAATTGCAAAAGAAGGCGGCATCTAAACCAGACAGGCTTGTCAGTTGATCTGCCAATAGTTGTTGTTTTGGAATATTGAACAGATTGGAGCAGTGCAACATTTCAGATGCTTGCTGAGAAATAGACTTTATCATGGCCGGATTGGCATGGCCCAATGTATTGACAGCAATGCCGGCAATAAAGTCCAGATATCTATTGTCTTTTTCATCCCACACACGTGAGCCTTCGCCACGTACGAGGGTGAGTGGAAAACGTGAGTAGGTGTTCATGATCGAGTTCATTGGCGTAGTTTAGGGAAGCAGTGACAGATACGCTAGTTCAATGCTGTTTTTGTACCTGATGTATGGTCTATTTGGCTTTAACGTTGGCATCCACTCAAGCACTCCATAGAGTGGGCCAATGCCATTATCACAACATCACCCACGCACCCGGATCAAGATATGCGGAATCACCAGCTTAGAGGATGCGCTGGAAGCGTCACGCCTTGGTGTTGATGCTGTTGGGTTTGTCTTTTATAACAAATCACCACGTTATATTGATCCGCAAAAAGCCGCTTCCATTATCCGCCAATTGCCACCATTTGTATCTGCTGTCGGTCTGTTTGTGAACCCAACTCAAGAATATATTGCGGAAGTATTGCAGAGCGTGCCGCTTGGTGTGATCCAATTGCATGGTGATGAGAGTCCTGACTTTTGCTCTGCGCAACGTCGGCGTGTAATGAAAGCTGTGCCGGTAAGTGATGCTGATGATCTGAAGCAGGCGGCGCGATTTAATTGCCCTGTTTTGCTGGATGCGAAAGCGCCTGCCGGTGTCTATGGTGGTACGGGTAAATCGTTTGACTGGTCTTTGTTGAAAGATTTTGAACACGAATTCCCGCTCACACTGGCTGGTGGCTTGAGTGTAGATAATGTCGAAGCTGCGATGGCGATTCGTCAATGGTTTGCGCTGGATGTATCTTCTGGTGTCGAATCTTCACCGGGCATCAAGGATGCTGAAAAAATGCGTGCCTTTGTGGCTGCTGTGAACAGAGCAGAAGGATGATAAGTATGTATAACCTGGATATTACGCACGCTCCGGATGCGGGCGGGCACTTTGGTAAGTTTGGTGGCCGCTTTGCTGCCGAAACATTGATGCAGCCGCTCAAAGAGATCGAAGAAGCTTTTTATGAGGCCTGGGCGGATGAGCGTTTTCAGGCCGAACGTTTGGATCTGTTGGAAAATTATGTCGGCAGAGCGACGCCGCTTTATCATGCCAGACAGCTGACCGAAGCTGTCGGTGGGGCACAGATTTATCTGAAACGTGAAGATCTGACCCATACCGGTGCGCATAAAATCAATAACACCATTGGTCAGGGCCTGTTGGCGCGCCGTATGGGTAAAAAACGTGTGATCGCTGAAACAGGTGCAGGTCAACATGGTGTGGCAACGGCAACGGTTGCAGCGATGTTTGGTATGCAGTGCGATATCTACATGGGTCGTGAAGATATGGCGAGGCAGATGCCGAATGTGTTGCGTATGCGCCTGCTCGGCGCCAATGTGATTCCGGTGGACTCAGGTACGGCAACACTGAAAGATGCGGTGAACGAAGCGCTGCGCAACTGGGTGGCCACCTGTGAAGACACCTTTTATATCTTCGGTACAGCTGCGGGGCCACACCCTTATCCGCTATTGGTTCGTCAGTTTCATACCGTGATCGGGCAGGAAGCGCGTGCTCAGATCTTGAAACAGGCCGGTCGATTGCCGGATGTGGCGGTAGCCTGCGTGGGTGGTGGTTCCAATGCGATGGGATTGTTACATCCGTTTCGTGATGATGCCTCCGTTCGTCTGGTGGCAGTGGAAGCGGCCGGTTACGGTTTGGAGAGTGGTCAGCATGCTGCATCATTGGCCAAGGGCAAAGCCGGTATTCTGCATGGTAATTTAACTTTTTTGCTCGAAGATGATGAAGGACAGGTGCAGGGCACGCATAGTATTTCTGCCGGCCTGGATTATCCCGGTGTCGGGCCTGAACTGGCCTATATGCTTGAGCAGGGCCGTTTGGAACTTGATGCCAGCACCGATGATGAAGCACTGGAAGCATTGCAACTGTTGACGCGCAGAGAGGGCATTATTCCGGCGCTTGAATCTAGCCATGCAATCGCTGCAGGTGCGCGCATTGCCAAATCGATGTCTGCGGATCAGATCGTTCTGATTAACCTGTCTGGTCGCGGTGATAAAGATATGAACACTGTCTTCAAATCTCTGGGCTGGACGGAGGAGATATAATGAGTACTTCGCTTGTAACGCCATCACGATTAGCTGCGGTATTTGATCGTTGTAAACAAGTGGATCGCACTGCGCTGGTGGGTTATTTGACTGCCGGTGATCCTGACGTGCAAACCAGTGAAGAGCTATTGCTGGCCCTGGCTGAACAGGCGGATATTTTAGAAATCGGTATGCCATTTTCCGATCCGATGGCCGATGGGCCGGTGATTCAGGCAGCATCTGAGCGCGCGCTTGAAGCTGGGACGCATATCTCCGATGTGTTTGAACTGACCAGGAGAGTACGTGATGCACACCCAGATCTTGGTATTGTGTTGATGGGTTATGCCAATGTGCCGTATGCTATGGGTTTTGAACTGTTTTCTGAGCGCGCCAAAGCAGCCGGTGCAGATGGGGTGTTGATTGTCGATATTCCTGCTGAAGAGGGGCATATCTGTGATGCGGCTCTGAAACAACATGGGCTGGATCGCATTATGCTGCTCTCTCCGACCTCTACCGATGAACGCATTAAGCTGGCTTGTGATTGTGCCAGTGGATTTATCTATTATGTCTCTCTGACCGGCATCACCGGTGCCGATATGGGTGATATGCAGAGCATCCATGACAAAGTGAATCACATCAAAGCGATCAGTAGTGATCTGCCTGTCTGTGTTGGTTTTGGTGTAAAAACACCAGAACAGGCTGCGCAGGTGGCTCAGTTCTCTGATGGTGTGGTGGTTGGCAGTCATTTTGTCGCCCATGTCACAGGGGCAGAGAACAAAGCTGATATTTGTGCTGCACTCTCTGCATCTGCAGCCAGCATGCGCCAGGCAGTCGGTATCTAATGTGAGAATCAGGGTGCTGGGCTGTTATGGCGGTCAACAGGTCGGTTTTCGACTGACCTCTTTTCTGGTCAATGATTCCATCCTGCTGGATGCCGGTTCTCCTGCTGAAGTGTTGTCGCTGGAAGAGCAGCATCGCATTCGCCATATCTGTGTGTCACATACTCACCTTGATCATATCAAAGATATCGCTTTTCTGGCTGATAACCGTTGTGTGAAACGCTCAAGTGGTGCATTGGAAAATAGAAATATCACCATTCACAGTCTGTCGGAAAACAACCGGATTTTGAGAAAACATTTTTTAAATGGGCATATCTGGCCGGATTTCACCTGCATTCCCAATAGCGATGATGGTATTCTTAAACTCAATGATATTGAGCCAGAACATACATTTGAGATTGATGGTGTGCGTATCACGGCGATTCCGGTCAATCATCCTGTGCCGTGTACCGGTTTTTTGCTTGATCAGGATGGTAAACAGGTGCTCTACACTGCCGATATGGCTAACACGGATCGTGTTTGGGAAGTCGCCAATGCACAACCGAATCTGCAAGCGATCATCATGGATTGTTCTTTTCCCAATGCCAATCAGTATTTGGCGGATATAAGTGGTCATATGACACCGGCGGGGGTGATGAAGGATCTGAAAAAGTTTGAACAACTTGGTAGGGTTCCGATCTATCTGTATCATATGAAGCCGGAGTCACTGCATCTTATGATTGAAGAAGTGCAAGCATTGAACGTGCCGTGTTTGCGTATGATCACGCAAGCTGATGAATTGTTTTTTTAGCATGCGTTAAAAAATATAGAGGTATTGTATTGTGAGCTGGTTTACGCGCCTGATTGAAACACCGAAGAATATTCTGAAATCATCTGATTCCGGATCACCGGAAGGTCTGTGGGTGCAATGCCCAAGCTGTTCTGAAGCGCTGTATAATAAAGAGCTGGATCGCAATGGTATGGTGTGCCAGAAGTGTGATCATCATTTGCGTATGCCTGCGGCAGCACGGGCTGAAAACCTGTTTGATGCCAATACATTTGAAGAACAAGACAGGGAGCTGCGCTCAAAAGATTCGTTGGCATTTAAGGATCAGAAAAAATACAAAGATCGCATCAAGGCGGCTGATAAAAAAGCAGGCCCTGAAGATGCCGTGCGCAACTATATTGGTGATGTGCATGGGCACACCATTTCAAGCTCGATTTTTGAATTCGCTTATATGGGCGGCAGCATGGGCTCTGTTGCGGGCGAGAAAATTGTGCGTGGTATGGAGCATGCTCTGGAGCGCCAGTGTCCTTATCTGTTGGTTACCGCTTCCGGTGGTGCGCGTATGCAGGAAGGTGTGTTATCGCTGATGCAGATGGCCAAAACCTCCGCAACAGTGAATAAATTAAATGATGCACGTCTGCCTTTTATCTGCCTGTTAACCGATCCGACCATGGGTGGTGTTTCTGCATCGGTGGCCTGGCTTGGTGATGTGATTCTGGCTGAACCGAAAGCATTGATTGGTTTTGCAGGCCCGCGTGTGATTCAGGAAACGGTGGGTGAAACATTGCCGGAAGGTTTTCAGCGCTCTGAGTTTCTGCTCGAAAAAGGTTTGATTGATGACATTGTTGATCGTCGTGCGCTGCGTGACCATCTTGGCCTGTTGTTTACACATTTGACTGATCGTTCTTATCGCCAAAGCGCCTGAGTAGTCGTTCATCGTCTCTAAACTATACATCAACCACTTCATATTGACGGCATCAGCGTTACAGTGGTGCTTCGCAACAAGGCAGGGCTTGCAGGCAATGGCTGTAGCCATTGTCAAAAATTCTAACGCCGTGGCGGAGTATCACTGTATCGCCCGAAGGGTTGGCCTGTCAGCACCCATGGCTGCGTTATGCCTCTTGCGAAGGACTACGGCCATTCGCTGCGAGCCATGCCTTGCCATGAGTACTGACAGACCAACTGATACCGCCAATATGAAGTGGTTGGTGTACTAGGATGGGTAACAAGCCTGAAGATATTGAGCGTTGGCTGGTTGCGTTAGGCAACCCCTCTGCGGATAGAGATTATAAACCCGGACATGAACGCCTGCTGGCATTGCTGGAACATATCACTCAGCACAGGCCCAGATTGCGTGTGCGTGTGGCCGGCACCAATGGTAAGGGTTCAACATCATTTATGTTGGCAGCGGCACTTGGAGCCTGTGGCCTGAAGGTTGGTCTGTATACCTCCCCCCATATTCTGGAGTTTAATGAGCGCATCCGTATCAATGGGGCCCCCGTTTCAACAGAGCGGTTGTGGCAAAGTCTTGAGCTGATCATGCCGGTTGCGTTGGATGTCGGTGCTTCCTATTTTGAAACTGCGACAGCTTTGGCGCTTGATCAGTTTGCCAAGGAAAAAGTCGATGTGGAGATCCTTGAAGCAGGTGTCGGAGCCCGATTGGATGCCACCACAGCTGTTGCCGCTGATATGGCGCTGATTACGCCTATTGCGATTGATCATCAAAACTGGCTGGGTGAGACGCTGGCTGAGATTGCGCAGGAAAAGGCATATGTCATGTCCGGTTGCTCGCATAGTATCACTGCTCCGCAATATGATGGCGTTGCGAAAATATTGCATGCATTCAATGCTGATATATCTGTCTGCGATACGTGTCAGCCATGGCATGGGTTGGCGCTTGCTGGTTTGCATCAGCAGGGTAATGCATCGCTGGTCTGGTCGGCATTGCAGTGTTTGGCTGCTGAAGGGGGCGAGAAAGCAATACATATTGATCTGCCTGCTGCGCATCAGGCGCTCCTTCAATGCAAGATTCCCGGTCGCTTGCAGCACCTTTCAATCGGATCGGCCCATGTGTGGATTGATGCCGCACATAACAATCACGCCATTGAGGCGTTGTTGCCATCCCTGCAATCAATGGCAGACCCATTCGATGCTATTCTCGTTTTTACCCGTGAAGACAGATCCCTTAAAGAAGTGCTTCCGCTGCTTGAAAAGTATACTGCGCGACTGATCAGCAGTGATGATGTTGCCTTAAATAATGGAAATGGAGGAACGCCAGCGACGATTTTAGCACAGCAAATAGAACAGAACCCGCAAGGTAGCTTTCTTGTACTGGGGTCATTCATTACCGTCGCATCTGTTCTTGCAACAATCGAGTGATGACAAACGTTCTGTTGTAGTCTATATAGATAAGCACTATTGAAGGTCGAAGGGCGTCGCGTGCTTATTTATATTGTGGATGACAATTCGGATCTGTGTGAATTCATTGCATTTGTGCTCATCAATGAAGGATATACCGTGCGTGTGTTTGCTTGTCCGCTGCAAGCGCTGGATCATATGAAAAGCAATGCTATGCCCCCGGCTATGCTGATCACCGACTATAATATGCCAAAGATGAATGGTTATGAGTTGCACCAGGCTGTAAAAAAACACGCGCCAATGGTGAAAACTATTATTATTTCAGGTCGCCCTGTGCAAAACCTGATTGGAGATTTGCATTTTATACACAAGCCGTTTGCCCCTGATCACCTGCTCAAGCTTATTGATGCAGTGAAGAGCAGTGTTTAGACGGTATCTTTAATCGACAGTAAAACCATCTGCAGCACGACGCATGCCCAATGGCCCTGTACGTGTTGTTTCAATGATACCGAATGGCTCCAGTTCAACAAGAATGCTATCCAGCACCTCTACCGGACCAGTGAACTCCAGAATATCATGGCTGTCAGGATGATCATCAATGATGCGGGCGCCATGTTTTTCAATCAGCGCCAGTAGTTCTTCTCTCTGTTCCGGGCCAGCATCTACCTTGGCAATCAACATGCCGCGTTCCAGATGCACGGCATGGGAAATATCTTCGACCTTGATGACCGGGATCAGCTTGTTGAGCTGTTTTTTGATCTGCTCAATGATGCGTTCATCACCGCGTGTGACCAAGGTCATGCGGCTGATGCTATGATCTGGCAGCGGCGCCACATTCAGGGTTTCGATATTGTAACCGCGGGCTGAGAATAGCCCTGCGATGCGGGTCAAAACGCCAAATTCATTTTCCATTAAAATCGTAATGGTATGTCTCATGATAACACCATCTCATTGAGTGCTGCACCGGCAGGCACCATTGGGAATACATTTTCTTCTTTTGAAATTGCAACATCGACAATGACAAAACGATCTTCGGTATTCAGTGCCTGAATCAGGGCAGGCTCTAACTCTTCAAGCTTGTCCACACGCAGGCCAAGGCCGCCATAGGCATCTGCTAGTTTTACAAAGTCAGGCAGGGAATCAAAATAGGAGTGTGAATAACGTGATTCATAGAACATCTCCTGCCACTGACGCACCATGCCCATATAACCATTGTTCAGGATAACCACGATGATGGGTAGATTATATTGAAAAGCCATGGAAAATTCCTGACTGCACATCTGAATGGATGAGTCGCCGGTAAACAGGACAACCTTTTCATCCGGTTTGGCAACCTGGGCGCCAATCGCTGCAGGCAGCCCATAACCCATGGTGCCAAGGCCGCCGGATGTTAACCAGCGATTGGGTTCTTTGAATCCGTAATACTGTGCCGCCCACATTTGGTGTTGGCCCACATCTGTGGCAACAATGGCATTGCCTTTAGTGAGCTCGTGTACTTTGGTGATGACGGTCTGTGGTTTAATGACTGCATCTGCATCCTGAACAAAACCAAGCGAGTCTTTAGCGCGCCATTCATTAATCTGTTCCCACCAAAGGCTGATTGCATCCTCATCCTGTGTGAATGTTTTGCGGCCCATTTCAGCAAGGATCTGTTTCAGTACGGTCGCAACATCACCAACGATAGGCAGATGTGCATGGATGTTTTTGGATATCGAAGATGGATCCACATCAATATGAATAATGGTGGCATCGGGTGCAAAGGCCTCCAGACGCCCGGTAACGCGGTCATCAAAGCGCGCCCCGATAGCAACAAGCAGATCACAATGCGATACAGCCATATTGGCTTCATAGGTGCCATGCATGCCAAGCATGCCAACAAAATGATCATCATCAAAAGGTATGCCACCAAGCCCCATCAGGGTGTTGGTAACGGGAGCATTGATGTTATGTGATAACGCCTTGAGCAGTGCCGCACCACCCTCCGAATTGATCACACCACCACCGGTGTAAAGCATGGGGCGTTTGGCTTTAGCCATCAGGCGTATTGCCTTTTTAATCTGACCGGGATGGCCGGAGACAACAGGTTGATAAGAGCGAATGTTTACTTTTTCAGGCCAAACGAATTCACAGATGTCATTGCTGACATCTTTAGGCAGATCAATCAGTACAGGGCCGGGGCGACCCGTTGTGGCGATATGAAACG
The DNA here is from genome assembly GCA_964478615.1 of uncultured Zetaproteobacteria bacterium. GTDB lineage: Bacteria > Pseudomonadota > Zetaproteobacteria > Mariprofundales > Mariprofundaceae > Mariprofundus. The sequence continues at coordinate 3,349 of CAYZJL010000031.1, read as the reverse complement.
CCTGGCGGATCACCAGTGCCAGATCTTCAACTTTTTTCACGAGGAAATTATGTTTGGTAGCAGAACGCGTAAGCCCGACAACATCGGCTTCTTGAAACGCATCACCACCAATCAGGCTGGTTGGTACCTGGCCCGAAAAACATACGGTCGGAATTGAATCGGAAAGAGAGTCGGCTAATCCGGTGACTGCATTGGTTGCACCCGGGCCAGATGTGACCAGTGCCACACCACATTTTTTAGATGCGCGTGCATAACCATTGGCCGCATGCAGCGCGCCCTGTTCATGGCGCACCAGATAATGTTTAAAATGACTCTGTTTAAAAATTGCGTCGTAAATAGGCAGCACTGCCCCGCCGGGGTAGCCAAAAATGGTATCCACACCTTCACGTTTTAAGCATTCAACTAAGATTTCTGCACCGGTTAATTTCATGGTCGTTTTATTGCACTCTCTGGTATTTTAAGAAGGCTGGGAAAACTGCACCTCTGCTCACAAAGGGTCAAGAAAATGCAGTATAAAAACCCCATAGGATAAGGGGTCTTATGTCGGTTTAGCGGGCTGGAAAATCAATAAATGGTGTTTCGATTTCACCTGTTACATTGACACTGATTTTACCTTCTCCTGATGATGTATGAACAGGCTGGCTTTGGTTATCATGCAGGCATGAATGAATCAGAAGCGAATATGCCAGAGCAGGCAGTCACCTGGATAGAACAATTGGGACTGGAAAAACACCCGGAGGGCGGGTGGTACAAAGAAATTTATCGTTCATCTGAAAACATTCCATCAGAGTGTTTGCCTACGCGTTTTGATGGGGAGCGCTCCTTCTGCACCAGTATCTATTTTCTGCTCTGTGGTGATGAGTTTTCTGCCCTGCATCGCATAAAACAGGATGAGCTGTGGCACTTTTATGCAGGTTCTGGTCTGACGGTGCATGTGATCAATAAGGCAGGGCAGTATTCGCAGAAAAATCTGGGTAGTGATCTTGGAGAGGGCGACTCCTTTCAGCATGTGGTGGAAGCCGGCGACTGGTTCGGGGCGTCTGTGCCAGCAGATGGCTATGCACTGGTGGGTTGTACCGTTGCTCCGGGGTTCGACTTCGCTGATTTTGAGATGCCGGGCAGGGAGTGTTTGTTGGATCTGTTTCCTCAACATCGTGAAATCATTATGCAGCTGACCCGCTGAGATAGATGTTGGCCAGGTCCGTAGTTGAACCGTTTCTGTTTCGCGGTCATCACTTCTTTGTTAAACGCGATGATCTGATTGATCCGCTGCTCAGTGGCAATAAATATCGTAAACTCTATCAACTGATTCAAACGCCTTCTACGCAATATAAAAAGCTCATCTCTTATGGTGGTACACAATCCAATGCCATGCTCTCGATTGCTGCGCTATGCCATCAAAAAGGTTGGGCTTTTCACTACACCTCAAAACCAGTGCCAGCTCATCTTAAAGAGCATCCGACCGGTAATCTGAAATTAGCTTTGGAGCTGGGCATGCAACTGTATGAAGTGCCCCATGATGAATATGATGCCACAGTGAGTGTGCTGAAATCACAGCCTGATGATACGGCCCTGTTTGTACCACAGGGCGGTGCCGACCCGATAGCTCAGGCTGGTATTGCGCAGCTGGCGAGAGAGATCTCCCAATGGCAACAGACAGAGGGCATTGAACAACTGTATGTTGTGACCCCATCCGGCACAGGCACTACAGCCTGTTATCTAGCCGAAGCGTTAAATAAGGTCACTGTGCTGACCACACCATCGGTGGGTGATAAAGCCTATCTGATTAAGCAGATGCAACAATTGGGATCTCTGCCTGAAAACTTACGTATACTAGAGAACAGTAAAAAACATCATTTTGCCAAGCCATATCTGGAATTTTTAAGCATCTGGCAGGAACTAAATGATGCAGGTATAGAGTTTGATCTCATCTATGCAGCCCTGATGTGGGATACCCTGCTTCAGCATATCGATAGCATCGAAGGTACCATTCTCTATCTGCATAGCGGTGGCCTGATTGGCAATGCAACGATGTTAGAGCGCTATCGTCATAAAGGCATGATTGCAAAAACGTAGTTTGAATGCGCCTTATTTTGACACTGTTATAAATGCGCACAGAGTATGCGCATTCATAGCACGCAGGAGTTTGATATGCGCCAGATATTTGATGCGAATGCCAAAAAGAAAGCCACAAATCTGAGTCTGAACAGTGATCTCCTTTTGGAAGCAAAACGTTTGAATATTAATCTCTCAGCCACAATGGAAAAGGCTTTAAGTGAAGAAGTGCGTCAGCTCAAAGAGAAGGCTTGGTTGGAAGAGAACAGACAGGCCATGAACTCCTGCAACGATCTGGTTGAAAAAAACGGTCTATTTTCAGACGCGCACAGGATCTTTTAATGGCACAGTTTGATCTTTATCAAAACCGTGGGGATAGCAGCGATACGTATCCATTCTTTATTGATGTACAAAATGAATTGTTGGATGCTCTCAACAGCAGGCTTGTTATTCCCCTCTGCCCGGCTGAGAAAACGCATAACAGGGCACCAAATCACTTATGCCCGATTCTCCATGTTGATGAAGGTGCTTTCATACTGTTAACCCATCAAATGACCAGTGTACCTGCCTCTCTTCTAACTGCTCCAGTGGGTTCGCTTGAAGCATTTCGCGTTGAAATTATCGACGCAATAGATTTTCTTATTACCGGTGTTTAGTTGTCGACAACAGCGCTCACGCCCTCTTTATTGCAGGAGAGGGTGACTGTGTCATATCCAGCGGCATGGATAGGGCTGTGTTTAGATTCATTGTGCCGGTGATGGGTTTCACACCATCAGCAATCACTTCATAAGGGATGGCTGCGCAGAATGACGATGTTACAGGCCGTATGCTAGACTCTATTTATGAGGCAGGCGCAAGTGATATTTATCCGGTGATTGCTAAAAATGCATTGCAGGAATTGGGGTTGTCTTGTCATAGGAGCCATATGGCACGTTTTGAATTTTTGTTGCTAACGCTCGGCATCAGGGCCGCAAAGCGTCCCTTGGACCCGCTGGTTAGCCAGCTCTGGATTCTTTGACTGCATCTATTATATCCTGAGTAGTTGCTTTGGTTTTGATACCAACGATATCAAATGGTGATCTTGGTTCTTCTTTTTTTGGGACAATTGAAAAGATAGAGCCATCTCTCCGACGAATCTCTACCTCTTCATGTTGAGCCGTATTTAACAATTCGGATAGGTTTTGCCGAGCTTTTGAATAAGTAAATACTTTCATTTGTTACTCCACAACTTCAATTTTTAGATCATATGCAACTTGCTTCATTTTCTTATCCAAGGTGATAAGAGGAGATGATA
>CAYZJL010000030.1:0-16082 GCA_964478615.1 uncultured Zetaproteobacteria bacterium | reverse complement strand
GGCTGGAGCATGAAATATCCAGAACTCTTCGCTACCGTCACTCCTTTTTTGCGCTGGTCTGGGAAATGGATGGTTTTGAATCCTATTGTGAAAAACATGGCAAACGCTGGGGCCTGGCGGCCTTAAAATCATCGGTATCTATTCTGCACAGCATTCTTCGCAAGGGCGATGTGCTGGCGCGCCTGGATAGCAACCGCTTGATATTGTTGTTGCCGGGCCTATCGGTCAGAGAGAGTCATTTTGTGGCAGAAAAGATACGCTTGCGTATTGGCAGGCAGCGGCTGCCGCTGCCCAATAGTGCATGTGGTACAATGACCGTCTCTATTGGCGGCGTGGCATCGGGCGAATGCGAAGAGAGCAAAGCGATGATTGCGTTGTTGCAACAGCGGCTGGAGATGGCCATTGCGGAAGGTGGTAATCGCATGATTCTGGAGGATGTATGACACAGCCAACAGTGCTTATTGTAGATGATAACCCGATCAATCTGGAGCTGGCCGGCGATCTGCTTGAGCTGGAATCGTTTTGTGTCACGCTGGTGGATAACGGTGCGCAGTCTGTGCTTGAAGCACAGCAAAACCCGCCGGATCTGATTTTGATGGATCTGAGGATGCCGGGCATGAGTGGTTTAGAAGCATTGCGGCAACTGCGTCAGTTTGAGAAGACCGTACATATCCCTGTGGTTGCCTTGACTGCATCGGCTATGGCTGGAGAAAAAGAACGCCTGTTGGCGGAAGGTTTTGATGGCTTTATGCAAAAGCCTATTTCGGTGGTTTCCTTTGCCGATGAAGTGCGTACCTACCTGAAATAGCAGTCTGGAACAGAGGAACTGCTTTGTCTTAAGCTCGCTTTATGGTTGACTTCGGTATGATTAAGAAACATCTACATATTCTGGGCGTATGCGGCACCGCCATGGCAGCGATTGCAGCGCTGGCTAAATCACAGGGCTGGAGAGTTACCGGCTCAGATGCGGGGGTATATCCACCCATGTCCGATTATTTGCAGCAGCTGGGGGTGCATATAGCCCCGTTTGATGTGGTGAATTTGCAACCTGAACCGGATCTTTGCGTGGTTGGTAATGCCATGAGTCGTGGCAATGTTGAGGTGGAAGCGATTTTGAACAGAGGGCTGGCGTATTGCTCGGGTCCTGAATTTGTAGGTAATCATATTTTGCCAGGCAGGCATGCGGTGGTGGTAGCTGGTACGCATGGTAAAACCACATCCTCCTCTCTGTTGGCGCATCTGTTGCAGGTGGCAGGAGCTGAACCAGGTTTTCTGATTGGCGGGGTACCTGAGGATTTTGGTGGTGGTGCAAGGCTTGGTGAAGGTGAGACCTTTGTGCTGGAAGGTGATGAGTATGACACCGCCTTTTTCGATAAGCGCAGCAAATTTTTGCACTACCATGCCCGTACATTGATCTTGAATAATCTGGAATATGATCATGCTGATATATTTCCTGATCTCGAAGCCATCAAAACACAGTTCCATCATCTGATTCGTACCGTTCCGGCTACAGGAACGATTATCGCCAATGCTGATGAAGCTGATGTTTCTGATGTATTAGGTCGTGGTTGTTGGACACCTGTAACTTCTTTTGCTCGTTATGATCCTAATAGCCAAACTGAGTGGCAGTGGCAGGTTTTAAGTACCGATGGTTCTGCTTTTTGCCTGTATCGACATGGCGAAAGAGTAATGCAAGTCAAATGGGATATGATTGGTGTTCATAATGTGGCCAATGCCTGTGCAGCAGCAGCAGCGGCAATGTCGCTAGACGTAGATGCAGATGTAATTAAATCGGCCTTTGAATCTTTTTCAGGTATTCGTCGCCGTATGTCACTGGTTGGCGAAGCGCACGGCATTAAAGTGTTTGATGATTTTGCCCATCATCCGACCGCCATTACAGGCATGGTGACAGCTGCCAAAGCCAGCATGGTGCAAGCCGATATTCAGGGTAAGTTGTGGGTAGTGGTTGAACCACGTTCCAACACTATGCGCACACGCATTCATCAGGATCGTCTGCCGCTCTGTTTTGATGCTGCAGATCGAGTGGTCTTCGCCGCCCCATCGAACCGTAATCTGGAAGCGGATGAGGTGCTTGATGCACAGGCTGTCTGTAAGCAGATTGGGTCACATGCCAGTTTGATCGGTTCTGTGGCATCTATTGTTGATTATGTGTCAGCAGAGGCAAAACCGAATGACCACATTTTGGTGCTCTCCAATGGTGGTTTTGACGGCATTCATCAGCGTTTGCTGGATGCGATGGATGCAGTTTAATTGTTAACAGATTTCAGCTTTTGTGTTCAAGGCCGCTTTTGGCTAGTATGAGCACGTTTTTGCAAACATCAACATTGGAGGGGATATGCCAAGTACAATGAATAATATTGCCAAACAGGGAGCCCATGGCGCAGCCATGATGCCTGTGATTCAAGGCGTAGGTCGTGCAGCGATTGAGATTGCTGCGGTACTGCGTGGTGCCGTTTTTAGAGGCGCTTTGGGCGGAGCCGGTAGTGAAAATGTACAGGGCGAGCAGCAGCAAGTGCTGGATGTGCTCTCCGATGAAATCTTTCTGGACGAGATGCGTTCGACCGGTTTTATCTGTGCTGTAGGTTCCGAAGAGCAGGAAGAGTTATTGGTGATTGAAGAATACTCACATGCTGATTACCTGGTACTGGTTGATCCGCTGGATGGTTCATCCAACCTTGATGTGGATGGCCCTGTTGGAACGATCTTCTCTATCGTGAAGCGTAAAACGCCCAATTCGGAAACCCCACATGTATCCGATACATTGCAAAGTGGTCGTGAAGTGATTGCTGCCGGTTATGTACTGTATGGCCCGTCATTGATGCTTGTCTGCTCTGTTGGTGAAGGTGTGCATGGTTATACCTATAATCCGAATAATGCACGTTTTGAACTGAGTCATGCCGATATGCGTATTCCGGAAACGGGCGGTTATTATTCAGTCAATGAATCCAACAAGACCGATTGGGCTGATGGTATGGGTGAAAACCTGATTCGCATGAAGACAGAAACAGGCCTGGGTATGCGTTATGTTGGTGCTATGGTGGCAGATATGCATCGTACCATACTTAAAGGTGGTGTGTTTTTGTACCCGGCCGATAGCAAGAACACTACCGGTAAATTGCGCCTGTTGTATGAAGCCATTCCAATGGCTTTCATCATGGAGCATGCAGGTGGTAAAGCGATGAGTAAGGATATTGCTATTCTCGATATCGAACCTGAAGCGCTGCATCAGCGTGTGCCTGTGTACTTGGGTTCCGAAACCAATGTAGACGCGCTACTGGGCTAAACTTGCCAGAAAGAGAACGCTTTCTCGAAACATATTTAAGGGAAATCGGCGTGCATACGCCGGTTTCCCTTCTTGCTTTCGGGCCAGAGAAAAACGACGATAACAAATCGATGGGGTCAGACTCGATTGATTTGACGGGTGGACAACTTCAACCAGCAGCTCGGTGTCTAAAATCAATCGAGTCTGACCCCATCGATTCCGATTGCATCGATTTGAAAACACTGGATGAGTTGAGTAAAGATGCATCGACTTGTCGGCTCTGCTCACTGGCCGATGAACGCACTCAGGTTGTATTTGGGGTTGGGAACCCACAAGCTGATCTGCTGTTTGTTGGTGAAGCGCCTGGCCAGGAAGAGGATCTTCAGGGTGAGCCGTTTGTTGGTCGGGCTGGTCATCTGTTGGATCGTATGATGCATGCCATCGGTCTGGATCGTGACAACGTCTACATTATGAATACGATCAAATGTCGTCCGCCCAATAATCGTGACCCCAGACCAGACGAAGTGCAGGCGTGTAACCTCTGGTTTGAGCAACAGCTGGATATGATACAGCCTAAAATGATTTGCCTGCTGGGCCGTGTGGCGGCACAAACCGTACTCAACAGGGATGAAACGCTGGGTGCCTTGCGCGGGCACTGGCACGATTATCAGGGTATCCCGGTCTGGGTGACCTATCACCCCGCTTACCTGTTGCGTTCGCCGCGCCAAAAGCAAAAGAGCTGGCAGGATATGATGCAGCTGCAGCAGCGTTTTCAAGCTATTAAGGAACGCTGAATAAGGAATCATGAATCCTTGCTTCCATTCGTTGGGTTGATTCTTAGAGTTGTCGAATGGATATTTCACCTGACAAGCTTCTTACAGACACACTCCCCTTTAATCTCATTCAGGCTGCATTGGAAGAAGATGCAGTGTCTGAAGACTTGACCGCTATTTCGACTATCGCAGCCGATATGGTTGGCTCTGCCACCATTACGGCTAAATCGGCAGGTACACTTTCAGGTGTGAAGCTGGCAAAAGCTGTGTTTGTAGCTGTGGATACAAACATTGTATGTGACTGGCGTATATCGGATGCAGATCGTGTTCAGGTCGGTGATCTGATCTGTGAACTGCATGGGTCTGTGCGTGCATTGCTGGCGGCAGAGCGTACGGCCTTGAACTTTTTACAACACCTTTCCGGCATTGCGACTGCGACTCAGCGTTTTGTCGATGCGGTTGTTGATACTGGCTGTAACATTGCCGATACACGCAAAACTACGCCGGGATTGAGGCGATTGGAAAAGCAGGCTGTGTTGCATGGTGGTGGCATCAATCATCGTATGGATCTGCGCAGTGGCATGCTGATCAAGGAAAACCATATTCAGGCCTGCGGTTCGATTACCGATGCCATTCATGCATGTTATCAGGCCGGACATGGGGCCTGGGTTGAAGTGGAATGTGAAACATTGCAGGAAGTGACTGAGGCGGTTGCCGTCTGCCCGGATATCATTCTACTGGATAATATGTCACCTGCCACGGTTTCTAAGGCGCGGGCCATGGTGCCTGATTCTATTCTGCTTGAGGCCAGTGGTAATATTACACTGGACAATGCCCATGCTTATGCGCTGACTGGTGTTAATCGTATTGCCATTGGCGCAATCACCCACTCTGCCCCTTCACTTGATCTCTCGATGCGCATTATCAATGCAGAAACAATCAATGCACAAACAAACAATCAGCCTGAATGAGTCAGACGCGTGAATATATTCTGACCCGTCTGGGTCTGAGTCAGAGTCCTGTGTCAGGGGATGATCTGGCTGCTGAGTTGGGTTTGTCGCGTACGGGTGTATGGAAACATATTCAAATACTGAAAAAGGGCGGTGTCGGTATTCAGGCCCATGCAGGCAAAGGTTATGTGCTGAAGTCGGATGTGTTCAGCGCCGGTCTGTTGCAAGCAGGGCTATCCACTCAGCGCATTGGCCGGAATGTGCTGGTGCTGGATGAGACTGGCTCTACCAATCAGGATATCATGCAGCAGGCTGAAGCCGGTGCTGATGAAGGCTTGGTTATTTTTGCCAACCGGCAATTGAATGGTAAGGGGAGACTGGGTCGCACCTGGCACACCATGCCTGAATCGCTGGCTGGGAGTGTGTTGTTGCGACCTGATCTGGCCCCTGAGCAAGTGCCGCAATTGTCACTGTTGACGGCGGTTGCGCTGCACGATGCGTTAAGTCGCTATGCTCCGGAGATGCGCATCAAGTGGCCCAATGATCTGTTGTGCAGCGGGGCAAAGGTGGCCGGTATTTTAACTGAGATGCGGGCAGAGCCCGGTCGTGTACATGCCGTGGTACTCGGTTTTGGCATTAACCTGAAAGCACCATCCGATGGTTGGCCTGCTGATATTACGCAGAACGTGACCGATATGGAGACTGTTTCTCATCAGCGTATACGCAAGCTTGATATTGCAGTCTCCGTATTGAATGCATTGGATCAATGGTATGAGATATATTTAAAGGATGGTTTTGCACCCCTGCGCAGGGCCTGGTGGCAGGCGCATGCTGCATCAGGTGACAGGGTGCGGGTGCATCATGGAAATGGTTATATTGAGGGAGTAGCGACGGCTTTGGATGATGACGGGGCATTGTTATTGCAAACATCTGCGGGTGTTGAGCGCATTATTGCCGGAGACTTGGAACTGTTATGAATGAAAAAGATATGAGCCTGAATGGCACGCAAGCGCAGGAAAAACTACTGGTGGTCGATATTGGCAATACACAAATGGTATTTGGCCTGTTTGAAGGGGGAACTCTGATCACCCACTGGCGTCTATCGAGTGAACGTCAATGCACATCTGATGAGCTGGCCTTGCAGTTGCACGGTATGTTTGAGCAGTCGGGTCTGGCTGTAGATCAGGTGCAGGGCATTATGGTTGCCAGTGTGGTGCCGCATCTGGATCAGATACTGGCTGATGCGTGTGAGCGTGTTTGTGGCAAGCGGACTGTTTTTGTTGGTTCCGGTGATGTGAAAACAGGTATGGCGGTGGACTACAAAAACCCCAGAGAAGTCGGTGCGGATCGCATTGTAAATGCTATTGCTGCGCGTGAGCTATTCGGCTCGCCTGCCATTGTACTGGATTGTGGTACAGCCACAACATTCGATATCATCTCTCCGAATGGTCATTATGCCGGCGGACTGATTTTGCCGGGTGTTGAGCTGGCGCTCGCGGCATTGTGTCGTCGTGCAGCCAAGTTGCCGGAAGTTTCCATTCAACGCACTGAAGTGCTGATTGGACGTGATACCACAAGCAGTCTGCAGTCGGGCAGTTACTGGGCTGCTGTGGATGCTATATCGGGGCTGATTAAACGCTTAAAGCGGGAGCCCGGTTATATGCATGCTCCGGTGATTGCGACAGGTGGTCTGGTTTCACTATTGATTGCCGATCTGCCTGAGATAGATCATCACCTGCCATATCTGACCTTGACCGGCTTGCATCTGCTGGCACAAAGGCATTTTACCAAAAAATGAAACCATTTTTAATGCGATTACCCTGACGGGAGGGGCTGATCATTGGCACATTAGCATCGGATAGCTATTGTTCGGCGCATATTAGCGGAGTTGCCCTTGTCTCGTTCTTTTTCATACATGTTGAGTGTTGTTGTCATGCTGATGGCGGCGCTGGTCATTAATATTGAATCAGCCTTGGCGAAGGATGCTGATACTCCTGCTATTGAACCCTCCACGATTGAAAGCTCCGCAACCGAAGCACCTGCAGTCGAAGCACCTGTAGCCGAAGCACCTGTAGCCGAAGCACCTGTAGCCGAAGCACCTGCAGTCGAAGCACCTGCAGTCGAAGCACCTGCAGTCGAAGCACCTGTAGCCGAAGCACCTGCAGTCGAAGCACCTGTAGCCGAAGTTCCTGTAACCGAAGCGCCGGCAACCGAAGCGCCGGCAACCGAAGCGCCGGCAACCGAAACACCCAAGACTGAAGTTCCTGATCCGGTTACAGAAGAGTGTATGCGCATCAGTCATAAGCTTGGCAGTGTAGATGTTGAGCATTGTCGGGGCATTCACCTGGCTGATACCGGGGCGCGTTCTGTGCGTGGACAGGCGATATTGATGAAGGAGTACCCACCGCTGCTGGAACGACGCAAACCCATTGCGCGTGTACTGCTGATTGGTGGTACGCATGGGGATGAATATGCTTCTGTAAGCGTGGTATTTAAATGGATGCAAACGCTGGATCAATACCATTCAGGTCTGTTTCACTGGCATGTGGTGCCGTTGATGAATCCGGATGGTTTGCTGTCAACTACTCCTTCTGCTCGCCTGAATGCGCATGGCGTTGATCTGAATCGCAATATGCCCACGCCTGATTGGTACAGGAGTACTTCGACCTATTGGCACCAAACAGGTAAAGACCCGCGTCGAAATCCTGGCACTGATCCATTGAGTGAACCTGAGAGTAGCTGGTTGTATGAAGAGATTCGTGCCTTTAAGCCTGATGCTATTATCTCTGTGCATGCACCTTATGGGTTGCTTGATTATGACGGCCCTCCCACGGCTCCCGGTAACATCGGCTATCTCAATTTGAAGAGGCTTGGTGCATTTCCAGGTTCTCTCGGTAACTTTGCCGGCAAAGAACATGAGATCCCTGTAATTACGGTTGAATTGCCGTCGGCTGGTTCGATGCCTGAGGACGAAGAGATTTCAAATATGTGGATGGATCTGGTGCGCTGGCTGCGTCATAACATCCCCAAAGATGTGACCGTGAAAGCTTATACCAGCTTTGATGAGCGCTCAGAAGTCTTATTGGCATCTCCGCGCTTGAGTGAAGCAGAGGTGGCTGAGATAGCGGCAATGCCGATTTTATCACACCAGTCCATTTCAAATCAACCAAGCTCGATGGTGAGTATTGAAGAGCCGGTAGACGAAGAGTGAAAACATTGCAGGTGAAGTGTGTGTGTTTGTTGCTGCTGGCATGGCTATGCATCCCTTTGCAGGTGACAGATGCCACGGCTAGTCGGATGAATACGCAGGATATTTATAAGCTGCTGAAAGCTGGTGATAGTGCGTTGGTGCGATCATTAAAATCAGGAGAGCGGGAGATTTTCTTGGCCACCATGGCCATGAACCGGGGAAAAACAAAACAGGCGTTGCTCTTTTTAACAACAGAGGCTGTTAAAAAGAATCGCCTGGCGGCGTTGATCAAGGCAGAGGCATATCGTCAGCAGTCGGTTCAGGCGGCTGATCGGGCCGGCCATTATGCGCATGCGGTGAATGATGATATTGGCAAGCTCAAAAAGGCGCGTATCACCAGTGGTTTGGATGAAGCGAATAAGCGCTTAACTGCTTTTGTGGCGCGTGCGAATAGAGCGAAACCCGCACTGTTGCGGCCTGTTGCTGACAAACCTGCTGTCGCGCCACCTGTTCGGAAAGTTTCAGCGCCAGTTGTTCCAGTGAAAACGGTCAGTGTGCAGCCTCCCAAACCCCATCCTGTTGTGAAGATTGAGCAACCTATAGTCGTGAATGTTGCGAAAGCGAAACAGGTGAAACTGAAACTTACCACATTGAAACCTGCGGCATCCCCCCAGCCTGTTGTAGAGAGGAAGGTAGTAACATCGCAAGCAGGGGTATCTCAATCTGTTCTTGAAGCGCTAGAAGTCTGGCGCAAAGATTGGGCGTCACTGGATAGCGATGCCTATCTGAGTCATTACCATAAAGCATTCAAGACATTGAAACACGATTATAACTCATGGGCATCATATAAGCGCCGGGTAAATGGCAAGAAATCGTATATCAAGGTTGCGTTATCCAATATAAAAGTGATTCCAAGCCAGGGGAAGGTACAAAAGGGTGAGGCGGCTCTGGTAACATTTAATCAGCGTTATCAATCAAGCAACTATAATGCTGTGAGTCGCAAGCAGCTCTACATGGCGCGGAAAAACAGCTCTGAACCATGGTTGATTTTGTATGAAGGTGATGGACGTTAATCGACTTAAATCAAGCAGTTATCTGCGGCGATATGTTGTTCAATGGAGGGTGTTGTGGCATTAATGATCACAGATGATTGTATTAACTGTGCAGTATGCGAACCTGAATGCCCTAATGTGGCAATTTTTGAAGGCGAAGAGATCTTTGAGATTGACCCGGAGCTTTGTACGGAATGTGTTGGACATTTTGATGAGCCTCAGTGTCAGATTATCTGTCCGGTAGATTGTATTCCTCAGAACCCAGCGCGGCAGGAGAGTGGTGATCAGTTGCAGTTAAAGTATGAACAATTGACGGGGAGATCGGTATGAGAGGACGTCTGTTTATCATTTCAGGCCCGTCGGGAGCGGGTAAGTCCAGCCTGTGCAAAGAGATACTCGCAGCGTGCAGTAAGCTTCGACTGGCGATCTCCTGTACTACCAGGGCTCCGAGGCCGGGTGAAGTTGATGGGCAGGAGTATCATTTTCTCGATACGCAGACCTTTGAGGCCCAGTCGGATGCCGGTGAATTTCTGGAATGGGCTAATGTGCATGGCAATCTATACGGCACGCGCCAATCCGATGTTGAATCAACGATGGCCAGTGGTGGTGATGTGCTTTTGGAGATTGATTGGCAGGGGGCGCAGCAGGTGGCTGAAAAGATGCCCGCAGCCGTGCGCCTGTTCATTTTGCCGCCATCGGTTGCCGAACTGCGTCAGCGCCTGATTTCACGCGGGCAGGATGCTGCTGATGTGGTCGAGCGTCGTGTGGCCGCTGCTGAAGCTGAAATGTCGCATGCTGATGAAGCGCACCATTGTGTGACCAATGATGATTTTGATGACACCCTTAAACAGCTGCTGGCTATTTTTCAATCAGCGTAGGTTATAAGTCACAGTAGATAATTCTCATTGTCTGCTGTTTTGTTGCTATGTGGTTGCAATTTGTCTGTCCACTCCTATCTTCCAGACCATATTCACTGTTTTTTTGTTTGGAGGTAGGCCTGATGGCTCGTGTTACTGTAGAAGATTGTGTTCGTTATTATCCTAATCGTTTTGAGATGGTGTTGCTTTCATCGCGTCGTGCCCGTCAGTTGTTGAATGGTATGCCGGCAATGCTTGAGACTGAAGGTGACAAACCGGCTGTGCAGGCGCTGCGTGAGATGGGTGAAGGTTTTGTGTCGTGGGACTCTCTGTTTGAGCAGGATGAGCAGGAGCGTCTTCGTTCGGCTGCATTTGCAGCAGAAGAGGAAGCTGAAAGCGCAGCCTGACCCCTGTTGATACGGTTTGTTTGATTTGTTGCGGGTTTTCCTGAACGACTGCTCTGAATTATGAGCCGAATTTATGAAATTACTGAACGTGTAGCTACTTATGCACCAAGTTCAGACATTGACCTTATCAATCAAGCCTATGTGTTTGCAGCGCATGCGCATGCCGGGCAAGTGCGTAACTCCGGCGAGTCGTTTATCACGCATCCTTTGGCTGTCGCCGATATTTTGTCCAGTTTGGGCATGGATGCATCTACCATTATTACAGGTCTGCTGCACGATACCGTTGAAGATACCAGCGTCACGCTGGATGATATTGTGCAGCATTTTGGTGCCGATGTAGCAGGGCTTGTCGATGGTGTAACCAAAATCGGTAAGATTCACTTTTCATCTAAAGAGCAGAAACAGGCTGAAAACTTTCGCAAGATGATCTTGGCGACCGCGAAAGATTTGCGTGTGCTGATCGTGAAACTGGCTGATCGCCTGCATAATATGCGCACGCTCGGATTTATGCCGGACCATAAGCGCAAAGCCATCGGTGAAGAGACGATGGAAATTTATGCACCGCTGGCTCACCGGCTTGGTATTCACTGGATCAAGCAGGAGATGGAAGACCTGGTGTTCTCTTATCTGGAGACCGATGCCTATAAGGCGCTGCTGGCGGAAATGCAGGATCGCCTGGAGAGTTTGAATCAGACGCGAGAGCGTTTGGAGAGTGTGATTCAGCAGGCGCTGTTGCGGCAGGGGTTAAAGGCCAAAGTGCAGGGGCGTATGAAGCATCTGTATAGCATTCATGAGAAAATGCAGCGCAAACATGTCGATTTCGAAGAGATTTTTGATCTGTTGGCCTTCCGGGTGATTGTTGAAGATATGACCGTCTGTTACCAGGCTCTTGGTGTGGTGCATAGCCTTTATCGACCCGTGCCGGGGCGCTTTAAGGATTATATCGCTATACCAAAACCCAATGGTTATCAGTCTTTGCATACGGTGGTCATTGGGCCTGAAAACTTTCGCATTGAGGTGCAGATTCGTACTGAGGCGATGCATGTCTATGCCGAGGATGGCGTGGCTGCGCACTGGGTCTATAAAGAGGGCGGTGATAGTAAAGATCAGGATAGTTTTCAGTGGTTGAAGCAGCTGACAGATGTGCTGAAAGATTCCGATAACCCCGGTGAGTTGCTTGAGGATGTGCGCCTCGATCTGTTTGTGAGGGAAGTCTACGTGTTTAGCCGTGATGGTGATATTTATCCATTGCCGCGCGGTGCCAAGCCGCTTGACTTTGCTTATGCAGTGCATACCGATATTGGTCAGCATTGTGTGGGTGTGCGTATTAATGGTGAAGTATCTGATTTTTCTGTGCGGTTGCGCAATGGTGATCAGATTGAAGTGATGACCAGCCCTGATCAAACCCCCAGCCGTCAATGGCTGCAATATGTTAAAACACCACGTGCCAAACAGGCTATCCGTCAGTGGTTCCGTCGGCAGGAGCGCGATAGCAGTGTTCGTATGGGTGAGAAGATTCTGCAAGAGACAGTGGGCGTGAAAGATGTTGGAGTTGATGTACTGAAACAGTGTGAATGTGCGGATATCAATGAGCTTAAGATGCGTTTGGGGAGTGGCGATCTTGGCGTTCATACCCTGTTTGAGGCCATGCCAGAGAAACGTGCATTGCCGTTTAAGTTGAGCGGTATGAAACGCACCTATATGCACCCGGCCGAATGTTGTCATCCGATTCCAGGCGATAGTGTGGTGGGGCAGCTCAATGCCAGTGAAGGCATGATATTGCACCATAGTAAATGTAGTGTGGTGATGGACGGTGATTCACTGGACTGGATAGAGGTTGACTGGCAGTCACAATCCGGTCAGTTGTACAAAACTGGTATTGAAATCCGCTCGCTTAATAAGCGCGGCATGCTGGCGAATGTCACACGTTGTATTGCAGACGCAGGTTCGAGCATTGAAGATTTGAAATTAAACCAACGTGGCGGTTCGGTGACAGCGTTGTTGTTCCTTGTTGAAGTGGAAGGTCGTGTGCATTTGGCGCACATATTGCGTGCCATCAAGTCAGTTGACGGTGTTGTGAACGTGAACCGCCGTAATCGGATCGGTTTAAGTGGTAAGCCGGAAACACGTGCGTTGGGTGAAACACTGCGTGATTTTTTTGCCAGCCGAAAACAATCAAAGGAAGGGATGTAAAAGATGCGTGTAATCAAGGTTATTCATTCGCAGCAGGCTCCTAAAGCTGTGGGGGCATATAGTCAGGCCGTTGTATCTGATGGTGTGTTATATGCCTCAGGTCAGATTGGCCTGCATCCACAAGAAGGTGAACTTGTGGGTGATGATGTGGAATCACAGGCCAGGCAGGTGACCAAAAACTTGACTGCTGTGTTGGCAGAGGCAGGGGCCGATTTAAATGACATTTTGAAAGTGAATATCTTTCTTGTCGATATGAATGACTTTCCCAAGGTCAATGCTATTTATGCTGCATGGCTGGGCGAACATCGACCAGCACGAGCGACCGTGGCAGTGGCGGCATTGCCCTTGGGGGCACTGGTTGAGATGGATGTGACCGCCAGGGTGAATGCGAGTGCTTGATTTCGTTTAGGCTGGTGGCATGATTCGCGTCCGTTTTGGCGGTGTGAGGGGGGTTACCTTGCTCCGTTTTTCGGGCGGTTTCTGACTTTTGGTAAGCGTAGTCAGTACTTTTAAGCTACAATGTAGTGATATGCGAGGGTGGCGGAATTGGTAGACGCGCTGGTTTTAGGTACCAGTATCCATGATGTGGGGGTTCGAGTCCCCCCCCTCGTACCATATATGGATGTTCTGATTTTTCAGAGCATCCTTTTTTTAATGTCCGAATGGAGAACGCAATGATTAAGACAGATGTGAAAGAACTTGCAACGCATGAATATGAAGTTCGTGTTACTGTAGCACAGGACGAATATGACCGCGTCTATGCTGGTCAGATGAAAAAACTGATGATGCAGGCTAAACTACCAGGTTTTCGTCCGGGCAAAACGCCGGCACATGTTATCAAGAAGCAGTTCGGGCCTAAGCTGCATGAAGAGACAGTATCTACACTGATTCAGTCGCATTATGTCACAGCAATCGAAGCATCAGGTTTGAATCCGGCTGTACAGCCTATGATTGATATTCCAGCAGCGCAGTCTGCAGAAGGTTTCGAGTTCACCATGAAAGTGGCGACCTGGCCGGAAGTAACCTTGGCTGATGTCAGTGGGCTGGCATTCAATGAAACGACTGTAGACGTTGAAGATGCTGACATTAAACAGGTGATCGAGCGTCTGATGAAATCTCAGGTGAAGTTTGAAATTGAAGCGCAACGTGCGTCTGAACATGGCGATCAGCTACATATTGATTTTGCTGGTTCTATCGATGGTGAGGCGTTTGAAGGCGGCAAGGGTGAAGATGTGCCACTGGTGTTGGGTGAAGCGCGTTTTATTCCCGGCTTTGAAGAGCAGTTGATCGGTAAAAAGGCGGGTGATGATGTTATCGTCGCAGTGAGCTTCCCAGAAGATTATCAGGCCGCGCATTTGGCTGGTAAGGCTGCTGAGTTTGCTACCCAGGTTAAATCTGTAGGTAAGCCGATTACTGCTTCAAATGAAGATGAATTGGCTGTTCTGGTTGGCTTTGATGATGGTGCAGCCTTGAATGCCGATGCACAGAATCGTTTGGCGGAAGAGGCTGAACAGGCATCGTTTACAGCTACACGCGAAGCTGCGCTTGATGCATTGATTGAAGCCAATGCGATGGAATTGCCAGAACCACTGGTTGCACAGGAGATGCAGGAAAGCAGCAAACGTGTGCTGGCAAATATGAAACAGCAGGGCATGGAAGCACCTGAAGAGATGCTCAAGGATGAAGCGTTTATCCAGGAAATTCGCACACGTTCCGTGCGTGGCCTGAAGTTGTCTATTTTGTTGCAGCAGGTGCGTGCAAAGGCAGAGTTGAATGTAGATGATGCTGAGCTGGATGCTGAGATTGATCGCCAATCACAGCAGTACCCTGAAGAGCAACGTGATCAGTTTAAAGCATGGATCAAGAGCCAGAAAGAGCAGGTTGCATCCATGCAGGATGCTTTGCTGGAACGCAAGTGTATCAGCTATCTTGTTGAACAGGCTACAACAACAGCAGTGACCAAATCACTATCCGACTGGCAGGCTGAACAAGAGCAAGCCAAATAAAGCCATGGGTGTGGCTTTGATTTGGCGCGATAGTGAACATAAAATAGCCATGGGTGTGGCTTTGTTTTGCGCGATAGCAAACCATGAATAGCCATGGTTGTGACGTTTGCAAGATGTTGTTTTATTGATCATGCGCTTTATGGTGAGTCGCGTTGTGTGATTATTGCTTGATTGCTGATTATTTGAATTTACAGGAGAACAGATGAGTCTAGTTCCGGTTGTTGTTGAACATACTGCACGGGGAGAGCGTTCTTACGATATCTTTTCCCGTTTGCTGAAAGAGCGCATTATTTTTCTCAATGGTGCAGTTGATGATCATATTTCCAATCTTGTTGTTGCACAGCTGTTGTTCCTGGAGTCTGAAGCGCCTGACAAAGACATTTACCTCTATATCAATAGTCCGGGTGGTCTGGTGACCGCTGGCATGGCGATTTATGATACCATGCAATATATCCGTTGTGATGTGTCTACCCTTTGCATTGGCCAGGCTGCCAGTATGGGAGCGCATCTGTTGGCCGCAGGAGCGAAAGGCAAGCGTTTTGCCCTGCCTAATGCACGCATCATGATTCACCAGCCGCTGGGTGGTTTTCAGGGTCAGGCGACCGATATCGAAATTCATGCGCGTGAAATTTTAAGCTTGAAACAGCGACTCAATGAGATGATGGCAGAGCATACAGGTCAGCCGTTGGAGAAGTTGTCTGATGATGTGGAACGGGATTATTTCTTGACCGCACAACAGGCGAAAGATTACGGTTTGGTAGATGATGTGCTGACGTCCCGTGCTGAAGTGGACACAGCCGGAGGTTCGGATGGCGACACAGAGTAGCAGCGGCGACAATACTTTATTCTGCTCATTCTGCGGCAAATCACAGCATGATGTAAAAAAATTAATTGCTGGCCCCACTGTTTTTATCTGTGATGAATGCATTGAATTGTGCAACGAAATTATCGTTGAAGAGCTCTCCGATGATAAGAAAGAGGTGAAAGAAGACAGTGGCCTCCCACGTCCGTCAGAAATCAAAACATTTCTTGATGAATATGTGATTGGTCAGGAAAGCTCCAAACGATTGTTGTCGGTTGCTGTCTATAACCACTACAAACGTATTGCGCATAATGAAAAAAATGAAGTGGAAATTTCCAAATCAAATGTGCTGCTGTTAGGGCCAACGGGATGTGGTAAAACACTGTTGGCGCAAACGCTGGCACGTGTGTTTGATGTGCCGTTTGTGATGGCTGATGCAACCACGCTGACGGAAGCCGGTTATGTTGGTGAAGATGTAGAAAACATTATCCTGAAGTTGTTACAGGCAGCCGATGGTGATATTGAAAAGGCTCAACGCGGTATTATTTATATTGATGAAATAGATAAGC
>CAYZJL010000029.1:0-16132 GCA_964478615.1 uncultured Zetaproteobacteria bacterium | reverse complement strand
TGAGGGCCACGGATGGCCCGAATCACGGTTTAGGAATCTCCCGATAGGTCAGTATCGGATGATGGCAGATAGGACAGGTTCCTTTAGGAATCTCTGTGACTGTGGCACCGCATACATCGTTGACATAATAATGGCTGGGATTAGCGCTAAAATATTTCACCAACATGCTGAAGAAAAAACCCGTACCACCACGAATCTCCTTAATCAGCTTCCTGTGCTGTTTTTCCGCCTTCCATGCATACTCGATATTCCTGATCGCTTCGCTATGCCCCTCTGATTTGATACGTTCGAGATAATTCGGATATTCATCATCAATCTCACTAAGCTCCACATCGGTTGCAAATTTCAGATTGGCTTTGGTTTTCGATGCACTGATCGCACTCAGATCAACCTCAGGCGGTTGAATGGCCAACAGCGATAACAGATATTTAAAACTCTTGGCATGCACGGCTTCCGAGGCCGCCATGGCAGTCAGCAAATGAGCAATATTATCATGACCTTCAGCAAGAGCAGTTTTGGCATAGATCTGATAACGGTAACCGGCTTTCACTTCACTCTCATACAGCATCGATAACACTGCAATGGTTTCCGGATATTGTGCCGATGTTTTCTCAGCAGCTCGTAGCGCCCCCATGTTGCCTATGATGGCAAACCATGCGCTTATAAAGCAGAGCCCGATCAAGGCATGACGTGTTGTAGTACCCATAGTGAGAAAGATAATACACCTGTTCAGTGATGAATACATCCCCCCGTAACCCCAAAACCGCCATTAACATTGGACATAAAACCCTGACATCTCAGATACATCAGCATCATAACTAAAAAAGGCCCATGAACTGGTTCAGTTCAGGGGCCTTTCAAAAGCCGGCTCCTAGGAGCCGGTCGTACTTATGAGAAGCTCTGTTCTAACTCCGACCATAAACATCTTCAAAGCGTTCGATATCATCTTCTTCAAGATAGTCACCAACCTGCACTTCGATGAGCACTACAGGAACTTTACCACGATTCTCTAGGCGATGGGTCTCACCGATTGGGATATACGCACTGCCATTTCTGGCAACCAACTTGACCAGATCACCACATGTCACTGTCGCAGAGCCAGCAACAACCACCCAATGCTCTGAGCGATGTTGATGAGCCTGTAAGCTAAGCTTGGCTCCTGGCATCACAGTAATGCGTTTGAGTTGATAACCATCTCCGGCTTCGCCTAAAACGGTGTAACTGCCCCATGGACGGCGCACAGTCACATGCTCAATATGATATTTATCACCGCCCAGTTTTAGAGAATCAACCAGCTCACGCACACGCTGGGATTCACCGGCTTTGGCCAACAGAATCGCATCCGGCGTTTCCACCACGATCATATCATCCAGACCAACGGCTGCAATTAAACGCGATTCACTTCTGAACAACGAATTTTTACAATCAATCGCCAATACATTACCACTAATATCGTTACCATCAGGGTCATGCGCAGCTATTTCATGCACTGCATCCCAGCTACCGACATCAGACCAGCCAATATCAGCAGTCACCAGAGAAACAATCTCAGATCTCTCCATGATTCCATAATCAATAGAGATATCAGGCATCTGATCAAATGTAGTACTGACCACTTCCTGCCACACTTCTCCACTATTCCAGCGTTTGCGCATATCTTGCAACACAGACCAGACATCCGGTAAATACTGTTCTATTTCAGCCAAAATCACTGACGCTTTCCAGACAAACATACCGGAATTCCAATAATAGTTACCATCATCCAGCATTTTCTGGGCATGTTCTCTATCCGGTTTTTCAACAAAACGAAGTACGCGATGAATACCCTGTACTTCCGCCTCAGTCTGAATATAACCAAAACCGGTTTCCGGCTGATCGGGAACAATACCGAAGGTGACCAACTGTCCATTCTGAGCCGCTACTACAGCTTGTTGCAAACATAGCTGGAAAGCAGCTTTCTTAGATACAAGGTGATCAGCGGGCAGCACCACCATAATAGGATCTTCCTGCGTTAAGTCCTGCATCAAAGCGGCACTCAGAGCTACAGCAGGCGCTGTATTGCGACCACATGGTTCTAAAATCTTATTGAGCCCGTCAAGTTCTGAAAAGGCTTCACCAGTCGCATGTTTTTCGCCAGTGACCACCCACACATTCTCTTCTTCAATCAATGGCGTTAATCGCTTGATGGTCCCACCCAACATACTTTCATCACCATTTAAATTAAGGAACTGCTTCGGCAGCTGCTGACGCGACAGCGGCCATAATCGACTGCCTGATCCACCTGCAAGTACTATTGCTTTTAATACATCACTCATCTTCTACCCCTTACCCCCCGATTCAAACAATCATCACACAAAACATATCAATGAACGGAACCCCTTAATCACCATTCAATATTCATAAAACAGCAGCGTTAGTCTGCAACCACCTCTTTGGAGCTTGTCGTCTGTTTCTTAAACTGTCGACTAACATTCACTGTTACAAATACCCACAGCAGACATAATACGATATTCGTCCACACCAGTGTCATGGGTGACATTGCCAACATAGAAATCACCACGAAAATAACACCACCCTGAATCAAGTCACCGAAACGGGTGAAAAATGTATTGATGGCCAACATGCCTTCATAACGCGTAAAACGATCCAACGGCAAAAACAGAATCTGCTTGGTTGTATTGGCAACAGAATAATCAATACTGTTATCGGCCATTTTCACAATGGCGAACCAGGCCAGAACAGGGAATGCAAGCACGGACATGTACATCATCAGATTAATCGCTGCCAAACTGATCAGGGCTCCACCAACACCAATCACCTGATACAGTGGGCGCACTACAAAAGCCTGCAATACCAGCGTAGCAATATTCACATACAGGTAAAAGGTGGAATAAAAGGCCCCGATCTCTTTACCGCTATATTCAGCCGTCACAAAATCGGCCAGAATAAATTCACCGGTAGAATTAATCAGATTTAACAGCACTACGGATGCAGCAATCCAGCGCAGATAGGGCACATCCAACACCCGTTTTAATCCACCCAGCAGATGTTTGATAGATTCATCATCAGCATCTTCATCATGATGATCCTTACGCAAGCCTTCCTTCGCTCCGGGAATAAACACTGCAACGATCAGCATTACCACCGCCAGCAACATCAGATTATAAGCTCCAAACTCGATATAGAGTGTTTTGGCGATCATCGCACCAATCATCGCACCAAGTGAACCACCAATAGCGATATATGAGGTAAGTCTCTTTCCCTTGTCTACACAGTGATAATCACTGACCATCGTCCAGAACTGGGATATCTGTACCACCGAAAAAATACCCAGCCAGACAAAGAATGCCACGCCGATATCCATGCCCGCTGAACCCATAAAATAAAACACACCAATATTGGCTGCTAAAAACAGGGTAACAATATGAAACAGCTTATCCCCGTGCAGATGTTTAATGATATGACTATAAAAGGGCACCAGCAGCAATAATAACGCAGCCTGACCGGCCAGCGCATAACTTCTGAGAGCAGCACTACCACCATCAAGAATCAACTCTTCCCGGACAGGTTTCATGAGATAATAGGCCAACAGAATAAGAAAGAGTCGAACAGCGAAACGAAACGTCGCTTTACCCTCTTCACTCTTTATATCTTCCCATATATTTTGTGTAAGCTGATTCATTTTCATTACCTTAATAGTTCCACTTTTCAACTGCTTTTGAAAGCTCTATTTTTATTATCTACAGATGACTTCGTAAAAAGTCAGCATCGCGCCTATGGATGATTGGCGCGCACCACCATTGCAAGGAAAGTAAAAATCTCACAGATGTTTTTTTTACAACCTCATCTTCTACAAGCCAAATACATTTCTAATTAAAATGGACTACAGGCAACAAAACGATACTCATGGTCTGATTCCACATGCACATTTTTGGCAGTTAACGTATTAGAATATTCATTTACTTCCGTCTGAATCGGTTTCCAGCGATTTCCGTCAAGCATCCACAGCTCCAGCAGCTCTTCATGGATACTCGGAAGCACCTCAGAACGGCGTGAATTTTCCTGAGCATACTCGATCATAAAATCACCTGTAGCAGATATGTTAGGAGATTTTGTTTTTAATAACCATGAACGCTCAATACATCGGCTTGCTGATTGTACAACAGTAGGCAGATATTTAGGTGTACTTCCACCTTCAATTTTCACCTCAAACTGCGCCTTTGTTTTCAGGGGTTCATGCAAATTCAATTGCGCCACAAAATAGCCCCAGCCACGATCCACCAGATGTAAGGATTCAGCCCCAGCATCAATGTGACCTACGCCAAACAGTGCATCAGGCAAGGGGTTGAAAACATATGGCTGGTTCGGCGGCTCTGGATTCCAGGGGAAATCTCCAAACAGTTTTGTTTTGAGAAAATAGTCGTGGGCCGTGACATAATGCATCAATGACTCATACGACTTGGTAAAATCAGCCTCGCCGTACGAGAGGAATGTATCTTTATACACCTCTTTACCCACCACTGAAGCAAGGTTACCGATGCGCGCATGCATAACGGTCGGCGAGAACCAACCGAAGGTATGCTCCGATCCATTCGGCTCCATACCAATCAAATGTTTGATTTTATCTTCCAATCGTTTTCTAAGTATTGGATTACGCAACGCTTTATCTTTAATCGGGTTACCAGCCCCTACATCAGGTGGATAATAATATTGGAAATTATCATTAAAAATCCTGAATTTTTTGGTGGAGTAAATGTCATACGTGCGGCCATAGGTCAGGTTATAATCCCATGGTACCAGTGTCCATTTCTTTCTTGTAGGATGATAATAGAGCCAATAGTTTTTATTATATGTATCGCCATTGGTAACCAGACCATTTACGGCGATCCAGTTGATAATCGATTCATCCTCAAAATAGTTAGCCAGCACCTCATGAATATTTTCATTGGTCGCCGCATTTACAGCTCTTGCCATGGCTTTGAGGTTACTGAAATCTCCAAACGGTGTAATCTTATCAAAACAAAGTTCAACTTTATCCGGTGAATAGAGGTCACCGCAATGGGCCGCATCATTTGGCTGATAAAATTCACCATGTGTATCCAGCCCATTGCCTTCCAGGAATTCAGGCCCCATCCATTCAATGGATAGGTAAAGGGCCGTTTTTTCGCCACGATTAAATGACACACGTGTAAAGTGTACTTCAGGCACTTTCATGCCAAGAGCAGCCATCATCTTCCATGTCATCCACTCTCGCATCAGAGCTTTATCCGATGCCATGGAACGCAATGCCATTCTGCGATGACCATACCAACGTGCACTCTCTTTATCCAATTTAATCAAAATCGATTTTTTCTTAAAGATTCGCGTCGAGCTACCCAGCACCTTCAATGTGCCATGCAATTTATGCCTGCCCGTTGTCAGTCTGATATCGAATGGTGATTGATCGAACTGACGTTTGAGAAACACCGCTTCCAGATCATCCTTACGGATACGAATATGAATATCCTCAACAGGGATCTTATACAGAGCCTCTTCCAAAGCCGCATATGAGAAGTTGAACGTTTCTCCTGTTGAAATTCTATCTTTATATGCCAGCGCATTTCCTTGATTGATCAACGCCTGCGTATGCTCAACCTTAAACTGTTCTCTCTTTCTCAACAGATTTACTTTAAGCCAACCGACCTTACCACCATCAATCTGTGGATTCACGCGCACCCAGCCATTGCGCTCTTCTAACCAGGCTACCAGATCACCCTTTTGAACGGAGCCTATCAAGTCAGCCAACTCTCCTGCATCCGCACGCAATGGTACCGTCCGCACGACCTGATACATCTGCCCGCTCTTTTCTGCACGCTGCACAACAGATGTGAGCACTGAACGTGTGACACCCATGATATGACCGGGATGCACAGCGCGTACCAGAAACTCATTAAACACCCAGCCCGTTTTCCCACTAATGATCATACGAACACGTTTCCAGTCACCTTTATGTTCGATCTGCTCCGCTGCTTCGTTTCTACCACCCCAGGCAATTCTTTCGAATTCTTTCCCTGGCCCAGCTCTTAAATTACTGGTACGTTTAAAGAAGTGTAGTTTATGATCAGAATCATCCATGCTTTCTTCTTGTTTCTTGGCGGGTTTATCTGCACTTGACACAATGGCCCCAGACATTGCTACAGCAACTTTCACCAGTTTCAATGAGCCCTGGTTCACCCAGCCGATGCGCTTATTTACCTGCATCTGCACCCGTATCCAATCACCTTTGCGGTCCTGCTCTATCGCATACGCACCTTTCCCAGCCCATGAAACCGCATCATATTTCAGCCCCGGACCCGCTCGCAAAGTGGATTTCCGATTAAAGCTATGCAGATTATATTTTATACTCGCTTCATCACTGCTGGCAACAGCAGTTGCCAAAGCGACAGTTGCTGCTGCCACACCCACGCCGGCAGAAACAAGCTCTAATGATTGCTCATATACCCAACCAATCTTCTTGCTAACCCGCATTTGGATGCGAATCCAAGCTCCCTTACGATCCAGTTCCGTAGCCTGCGAACCTTTGCCTGCCCAATACACTGAATCGAACCTTGCATTTGGCCCTGCTCTTAGCGTAGCTCTCTTGTTAAATGTATATAGGCTTTTTTCTGTTTTAAGCGCGTTTTCATCTGTTTTCTCAGTAGGTGCAACCTGCACTGCTTCAACCGCTACCGGTTTGCCCAAATCATGGGTTCCCTCCCACTGGGGCGTTGCCTTCATAAGCCTATTTTCCGGCCCTGTATCTTTCGCCTTGTTTTGCGCTTGCATCATCGCATCAGGATTAACGACATTAGAAACATCGGTTGCTTTCACTTGGGCTGGGGCTTGCGAATCCGGCGCTGACTGTTTTGCCATCAGCATAGCTGTAACAGGAGTATTGCTACCATCAAGAGCCACTGCCTCAACCCACCCGATACGGCCACTATCGAGTAGTCGCACCTTCATCCATTTACCCTGCTGATGCATAGTCTGAACCTGAGCCCCTGCCCCTGCCCAGCCCAACACCTCAGATAAGGCACTCGGACCAACTCTAATGACTGCTGTCTGCATCACCATTTGAGACGTCCCTAAAGGGTTGGCTGGCTGTTCATGACGGTCCATTCCTTCAGTATGATGTTTAATGGAAGCAATCGGCATGGGCTTCACATCAACATTACGGTTTATATCCGATGGCACATTGCTTTTTTGAATTGCATCTGCTTCGGGCTTCTCACTGTTGTTAGCTACAACTTCATGACTGTTTTCCGACAACACAGAAGGGGCATCCTCCACACGGGTGCTTTTTACGTCATCAATTTGCTCCGGCCTAGTCATATCTGCAGCGCGTCTACTTACTAACTGAACAGGAAACTGTTGTAGCACTGTCTTATCAGCTACCGGCGCATGCATATTTTCATCTGCTGCAGCAACCTTATTCACCTGATCAGCGCTTTCAACAGCTCGCCTGTTATGCTGAGCTACGAGTCCACTATCCGATTCCTGAGATACAGCACCATCCTCAAAGATAGGCGATACACGTTCACCATCCACACTTTTTTTGGCAGATCCCAGATTTTGCAGCGCTGCTTTAGGCTTGAGCACCAACACTTCCATGCTGTTTGCCTGAGCAGGCTCCGTGGAGCGCGGCACACCAAACTGCCCGCTTTCAAATTGAGAAGGCAAGGCAGGCTTGTTATCCGGTAAAGGCTGCTGATTATTCACGATCACGATGGGTTGTGGCTCAGATTTATCAACCACCACACTACTTTCAGCTACTTTCGATGCGCTAGCACTCACAGAAGCAAGCGAATCTGCATATACCCAGCCCACATCACCACTGGAAAACAGACGTACCTTTTTCCACTCACCAGAGCTATGCAATTCAATCGCCTGAGCTCCTTTTGCAGCACGACTGGTTGGGGCATAAAAACTATCCGGCCCCTGACGTAAACTTGCATCATCCAGCAGGGTATACACATCCCCCTCTCTCGCATGCACAACACCTGCTGCCACCACTACACATAGCAGTGACAACAGATACAGCCGCCTTAGATGTTTATTCGCTTTCACGTTTAGTCGTCCCAACGGTAACTGATGCCCCAACCGGCGGTATAATCAACAGGTGAACTTCGACCGAAGAAGGCCTTACCTACCCGAACGTTTGTCGACCACCCCGACTTTATAAAGGCATGGCTATAAGCAAGGGAGAGTGATGTCGAATCACTATTGGTTAAACTTGATGGAATCTGATTAAAGAACAGTTGTTGCTGAAGACCATTATTGGCCATGGCAAAACTGTTATTGACCCGCAATGACAAGAAATCACCGGTCTGCTCAAAGTTTGTCTCTGTAAAAGCATAACTTACCTGCCCAAACGAAGCGATGGAATTCCCTTTTGATGCAAAGAAATAGGTAAGTTTTGAACCCAGCTTCCAAGCCCATGAACTTTTTTGGCTCACTCCCTTATCCGATGCGAATTTCAGCCCCAGCGACAGACCTAACGCACCACGCCCCAAAGCAGATGGGCTATTACCATCATAACCGCCAGGGATGATCAATGCCACTTCCCATGCCGCTGTATTGGCATGATTCAATCGCGCCCGCAAGCCAATTTGGAGATCACCAATACCGGCAGCCTGCCCCCCAAACGTAGTCTGCGCCGGCCTGATCTTGCCCGTTACCCGGTTAATACGCATAGAACGAAAAATCTCGCCGCAACTGCGATAAGCAAACGTCACATTGGCGTAGACAGTATAGAAATAGGAGTAGCCATACTCATAACCCTGGACCAGATGAGCATTTCTCCGTTTACAGACAGAAAGTCTTTTACTTCTGTTTGTATCCCAAATTGTATTGCCACCAGAAAAACCGAGATCGGAATTATACAGCGATTCGCCGCCAGCAAGCATACCCACGCCGGCATATGCTGAAGGCAGCATAGAAAAACCAGCAATCAATAGGATAAATGTAATTATATGCTGCCGCTGTCGCACCAGTTTCACTCC
Organism: uncultured Zetaproteobacteria bacterium; assembly: GCA_964478615.1. Taxonomy (GTDB): domain Bacteria; phylum Pseudomonadota; class Zetaproteobacteria; order Mariprofundales; family Mariprofundaceae; genus Mariprofundus. The sequence goes on along the minus strand of CAYZJL010000029.1, from coordinate 7,112 downwards.
CTTTAAACGCATCATCAAAACTTCCAGTAACGCCGAATCACTTGTTCAGCAGGTTTATTCTGAGGTGTGTAATCTGTATCCATTGCTCCTCCTGAGGAGGCATCACTGTACCACGCCCATATAAAAACACCGTCAACCCACGGCTGATCCAATGCTCTTAACCAGATATCTATCGCATCACGCTGCACTCTCAAATCCACGCGAGCATCTTTCAAGCGCTGCCACTCCCATGGTTTAGCAGATGCACCGGAAGCTGAAGGCATACCAACTTCCAGCACCCAAAGTGGTAAATCAATATGTTGTACAACGTTGTGTAATCTGTTCAATGCATGATGAATATGGGACTGCATCTCTTCATACTGCCCCGAACTGCCAAGCGAAGGATATAAGGTTAAAGAGACTGCATCCAGTTGATTCCAATATGGAAATGCCTGAATGCCTTCAATGTTATGCGCAGCATAGGTGATTTTGCCATGGAACACTGCGCGCACCTTACGAATTAATGTTGGCCAATCAACATAGCGTGAAGCTTTGGATAGTTCTGTACCTATCACAAATGTCTGAACCTGATGCTTTGATGCAAATTTGGCGTATGCAACAATATGCTCTGAGTAACTTTCAAACCACTGGTTCCAGCCTCTCTGACTGCGATGCGAAATAGCACTGGCCCATGAGTTATGCACCAGCATTTGTGGCTTAAGAATCACCTCTTGATCCAAATCATGGGCATATGCAATCGCGTGTTTTAACTGATATAAGGTTACAGCATCAGAATGTCTTACCTGCAATGAGGATGAAGAGCTCTGTTCAAGAAAAGTAATAAGTACCACCGCATTCGTGCCAAGTTTGCTCATGCGTTTCATCGAACGCCGGGCCTGCGGTTCATTCCAGCCTACATTCTCATGCTGCATCGCATTAAAACCACGCAGCATGGATTGATGTTTTAATTCACCCACAGAAACGCAGCCGGTTACCAGCCCGGCAATACATACGATGAACAAGAGCAGAAAACGATTACAATTACACATGTTTTTTCCGATAAACACGCCAGCCCAGCTTATCATAAACCAGCCTGTAACCTGCTAAACCATGCGTATACAGATGTGGATGCCTAATATTCACGAGATCACGCCTACCCAAAACGGTATCAGGGTCAGCAATAACAATCTGTGCCACATCGGGAATACGCTGGCGCATGGCGGACTTAAAGCCATGCGAGTAGGACAACAGCAGCCCCTCCGCATCTCCCCGAGCCGCAATTACACGATACGCACTACGCTCATACATTATGGTTGGCATACGGTGAACCTTCAACCATCTTCCCAGTTGATAGTCAGCATCTTCAGCGATCGCGACAGATGTATTTTCACCTTGTAGCGCCTTATACCAGCGCATCATTTGAGGATTTGCGGTTTCAATAAACAACCACCATCCTCCAACAATACTAACAATCATAAAAACAACCAACAGAAAAAATTCACGCCGCGTCTGCATCTTCACATAGGTAAGTTCTGCCATCAGACCGGCACTCACCAGTGTTAAAATCTCAAAGGGATGGGTAAGATAATTTTGACTTGTGGCAATGCCAATGGCAATCAGCGGATGCATCATCAATACGAATGTTCCGCGAAAGCGATGGTTATCATCAACGGTATCAAGCAACAGGTATATGGATACAGGGTAGGCAATCAACAGATAGCCTGTGGCAACAAGGAAAGGTTTGAAAAACTGCCCGCCATAATCCTGTAACCAGGGGTAATTCTCTACGGCAAGCATACCACCAAGAAAAGCAGAGTCGGCATTGGTAATGAAAAAGGTGAAACTGCCTTCAAAAATCCAGTTCATATACCCCCAGGTAGCCATCGCGAATGCAAATGGGGTGCCGATAATCAGATACAGACTCATCGGTGAAACCATGATAGCACGAACCGGAGCGATCAACACCATCAGAGGAATCAATGCCACAAAGATATAAATCGCCGTCCCATCAATGAAAAAGAAGATAACAAATACAACCGCCATCGAAATATAGGAGTGAATATCATGATCGGTAATAATATGCTGGGCAGCACGATAGAGCAGATAAAAGGTAACCATGGTGAGTGAAATATGTCCACCGGAGGTTGCAGCCCACAAAAAGGCTGGATGCAATACAATCAGTATCGCCACGATTGCCAGTCTGGTCTGGGTAATATCCACATCCTGTAAGTTTCTGGCCCATAGCCACAGCAAAAAAGTACTTGCAAGAATCGACACCAGATATGGCGCCGCACCTGTATCAAGGCCGGGAAGGTAATAAAATGGAATCAGCAGATACAATGGAAAATGTGGTGTTAGCATCGTCAGATTCTCAAGCAGAATTTCCTCTGAACCCAGAGCAGAGATAACAATCGACCAACTCTGCATCGCACTTTCAAGATAAAAACCATTTGATAGAACCCAAATAGCTAATCCAATCATCATCATGGTAAGGAAAACCAGCAACCAAGTACCCTGATGATGTGCAAAATCCCAGGACTCCGTATGCAATCGAGATGCATTAGCCCTAGCCATTAATGCGCACCTCCTTGACCTGTAGCCGCAGCATCAGTCGCCACACCTGTTTCATGATCCACTTCAAACGTTGTAAGACCATGGTGGGTCTTCTCCCAATAGAATGGATTATGAATCAACTGCCACAAACCCTTATAACATGCCCATGATTGCAAAATCCAATAAAACGGCACCGTGATTGCCCATGGAATCAGATTAAAGTACTTGCGCTTAAAACCACTGAGCATAAACAGGTAAATCAGAAACCCATTGGCAATCGACAAATTAAACAGCGTAACGTAAAGCACTATTGAAGGAAAAAACGGGTCGAAAAAAGTCGTTTGAGTGAGTAGCCAGACAATATAAAACAGTGCCATGATTGGCATGAGAAGAGCACTAAAAATAGTGCCTCCGATAAAAAACTGAAAACCCCAGAAACCAACATGACCAAGCTTACGATAAAAGAGGAACGGGCTGCGCATATGCACCAGATAGGACTGCATATAACCTTTTAACCACCGCGAGCGCTGCCTGATCCAGTTGGGAATAGAGTTATTCGCCTCTTCAAATGTGGTCGAATTCAATACACCAACACGATACCCCGACTGCACCAGACGCACACCAAGGTCACAATCTTCTGTCACATTATATGGATCCCATCCATCCATCTCACGCAATACATCCATTTTAAAGTGATTGGACGTTCCGCCAAGTGGAATGGGGATATTCAATGCATCCAATGCAGGCAGGTAAAAATCAAACCATAAGGAATATTCCATGGTAAACATACGTGTTAACCAGTTTTCGGTCGCATTAAAATAATTCAGTCGCGCTTGAATGACCGCGATGTTGTCAGCCCCCTTACGAAATGCGATCACAGCTTTTTTTAACTGATCCGGTTCAGGGGCATCCTCTCCATCATAAATCGTAGCCAACTCACCTCGGCAAAAATGCAAGGCATAATTACACGCCTTGGGTTTGGTCTTGGGCAGGCAATCCGGCACACGAAGAATTTCAAATATGCCTTCCAGCCCCAGCTCTTTTGCCTTGTCGATCGTCTCATCATCATCCTGTTCAAGGATGAGTTTAATATCGAGTTTGGATAGGGGGTAATCAATTGAACGTAAGGCTTGCGCAATAGCAGGCAGCGTGGCGGCCTCATGATACATCGGTAACAAAATCGAGTAGACCGGAAGTGTTCTTTCATCCAGCGCAGCCACTTCTTCATCCGTCACAACATTGTCAAATTGTGGATCACCACCGACCCAGGTAAGTACCATGCGCAGGCCAAAATTCACTGTCAAAAACAGGGAAATGCCAAGAATCCCAACAATGAATGATTGCACCGGCCAAAATGCAATAACGACCATACTGAGGCTCATCCAGATAAACAAAAAACGCAGCTGTTTTGGTGTAATGACTTCACTGGCAGAATATTCCGGCTGCACATTGGCCAGCTCATGCACCGCTTTTTCACTGTAAAACATGTCGCCAATGCCTTGCAGAAACCAGATCACATCGAATTTTGATGTAATGACAAAATCAAAGGGCTCACCTACAACACTATCAACCAACTCGAGCAGTTCCGGGTTTACATCCACAACGGCAACCTTTAGCAGCCCATTTTCACGCCGCCATGGTACAAAAAGATTTTCAGAATAGGTGGAGAGATTATCACGATCAATCACATCCGTATCAGGACTCTCTTCCATCAAATTCACATGGGGTTTATCAAAGTGCTCTGCAAGCACTTGCCCTATTTGATAGGATGAAACCCAGCCCTTGGAAAGTACAATATCACCAAAACGGGTACCCCATTGCTGTTGAAGCTCAATCAACTCCGCCATCTGATCCTGGCTTATCAGCTCTTTCTCCAGCAACAGGTCACCAATGCGCCCGCGACGGAAATGATCCGACAACACGGCATAAAACGGCGATGCTTTCACCCAGCCATGGGATAAAATTATATCTCCAAGCCTGCCGCCCTGATTGTGTTGCTGATCCAAAGCGTGATCAAGCTGCTGCTGAGTGATGAGTTCACCAGCCAGCAGCATCTCACCAATTCTAGGCCTTACTGCTCCTGCCCGGGTATTCATCGTTGTGATTACCGTTTCTCATCAAGGTGATCCAACTCAGAGCTTGGATGCATCGTATGTTCTTCATGCAGGTGCGCTGCTTGATCACCCTGCATCTCATCTTCTTCCGCCTGATACATAGCATCATCTTCTTCACGTGCCAGCTTATTCATCCTGGACATACGATAGAGATAAACCACAACCATCGTCAGCAAGAACCACAACAGCACCATCAACCAGAATTTATACTTACCCAACACATCAAACCAGTCTTCAACATCAGGATAATAGACTTCTGCCAAGGTTGGCTCAGATGAATCCAGCGTCTTCGCTACACCATGTGAATCAATAAATGCAACATCATCTTCTGACAGCTCAAGCCGTTCAATGCTTGAAAGATCCTCTGCATCAGATGGCGCAATCCACAAACCATATGCCATCGCTGATCTGGCAATTTGCGCAATCGTTACCTTGGACAATTGATCTACATCAAAATACGTATCGCCATTTGGAGCCGTGATTTTCACACGCCCACGATCAAAACGAACCGGCGCAATAATATCATCACTAAGTGTAAAGTGCCCTACTGCCACGAATGGCCCTTCAGGCTCCAGCACATCACCAGCCCCCATAAAATGCAGTCGTGTGTGATCAATAATAAGGGGAAAGTCAGCGGCAAGACGTGCCATCAAATGCAAGATCTGCTCAGGTCTGTCCAGGTAGGAGTCTTCCACATAGGTATCAAAGCCCGGCAGAAAATATTTAGCCAAATCAGCAAATTTTTCCGGTGCATCTATCGAACTGGCTTTGACTACCAACGCACTATCCGGCGTAATCTGCACATAATCATACGGCATCACGCCTTCACAATTACCTTCGACAACATCATGCTGAACAACGATACGGATATCATTAAACTGTTTCTGATATTCATCTGGCAAACTGATGGTGAAATGTTGCTTCATGCCGTTATTTTCCAAACGCGCCGATTTCACCAGCACATCATTCAGGAAAACATACAGTTCATACGTCGGATCGCCTTCCCAGCGGACAGGTGCAACAATATTAAGATGCAGCAACTCGGGCTGTGTACCCATCGGCAAAGAGAACGGGTTAATCACAGTATGCCAATTTGCTTCCCTGGTTATTGCTCTCGTACTTATATCCATGCCCAACTTCGCCAGCGGCAGCGAGAAGAAGCCGGAATCATCCTCTGTACCCAACATCTCAACATGCGAATGGATGCTATCCGGTCTGAACACCCGATAATGCTCTGCAGCTCCGAGCATTTTCCAGGTATCATCCAACAGATACATCGGCTGAACATCATATGGATCCAGTAGCACAATGGCCGAGCGATTGGCAAATTTCGCCAAGACAAGATTACTTGCCCCATCCATCAAACCTGCACCCTGCGCGACAACCGGATCAAGAGACGCTCTGGGAGCAATGACAATATCACCCACCTCAGGCAGCCTGGTAATTCTCACTGTCTTATCATCATCAACCAACAACGCCATCAACGCCAGAGTGGAAGCAAATTGCTCTTTACTCAATTGGCCAGCAGAGAGACTGATGGTCACTTTCTGAGGCAACATACGCCACGCATCACGGATAGATTTTTCGACAGGCTGGTAAGAGACAGACAGCGAGCTTTCCGGGAACACATGCAGGAAAATATCACTCAAGCGCCCATCAAAACAGCGATTGTCTGACACCGGCAAAACAGTTGTTACCGTCACCTTAACCAGACTACCTTTAAATGCGGATGCAGGTAGACGCACATCCAGCGCATGCATAGATCCATCTGAAGGCAGGTTGATCTGTTTATGCGGCACATCATTGATAGAGACACGCACATTTGCCAACGGCAACAGGTTTGGAGATGCCCTGAACATCAAACGGAATGTACCATGCGCAATCATCGAATCCAATGGTGCGGGAAAATAAAACGTCTGTTGGTGCACGCCGTTCGCACCTTGGAATAGAATACCTGTCGTTAAACCAATATCCTTCAAACTCAACGTTCTGGCCAAATACGGCATATCCGATACGGGCCTGGCAACATCACTCAGATTCTCCAGCCCCGCAGCAGCAACCACCCTCGGTCTGGCAGCCTGCTTAGTCACTGCTTTTCTTTTGGCTACAGATTTGGGTTTTGATTTCGCCACTCTGCGCGCGGCTTTGCGAAGCGTTGATGCCTTCATCCAGCCCTGAGCACCGGAACGCTTCAAAGAGACAAAAACCCAGGAGCCTTGTCTATCCATTTCAACCATCTTGGCGCCTGCAGTCACCCTTACCAATCGCGAATCACTCTCCGCAGGGCCTGCATAGAGGGTGGCTTTAGCCACAGCAACTTCCAATCGATCACCGATAGCGGCATGAACTACAGGCGTGGCCAACACCCCGACAAACAAAAACAAGCCCGCCCATAAAAAAGCCCGCTTCACATTACTTAACACACGGATATAAAAGTCCATACAACCCACCCAATGAATACTAGTT
>CAYZJL010000028.1:0-16378 GCA_964478615.1 uncultured Zetaproteobacteria bacterium | reverse complement strand
ACATCTGTTTTATCAAAATAATGGAATTTTAGCTTGACCGGGAACAGAGTATCTCATGAGTGAGTAGTTTCCTTTGCAATATCATAAGCAACAGCGTCTGCGTGTTCATCTACCCGCATTAACAACAGAGCGCCCACGGCAAACAACACTACAATCACTACAATTGAAAGACGCACACTGCCCGATGCAATACTCGCCACCCCCATCAAGACAGGGCCCAATACCGCTGCAGATTTACCCAGCATATTGAAAAAACCAAAAAACTCTGCCGATTGATGCGCTGGAATAAGATGTGCATACATCGAACGGGAGAGGGACTGCACCCCGCCCATGACCAAACCAATAGCGGCTGCCAGCCAATAAAAATCGTAAGCATGCTGCATGGTTGAACTCCACATACACACCACGACATAGACAGCCAGGCATACTAGAATCACACCTTTAACACTCCAGCGTTCACCCAGCCAGCCCAAAACCAGAGCGGCCGGAAAGGCAATAAACTGTGTCATGAGCAGGGCAGTAATCAATACAGTGGAATCAAAACCCAGCGACAGCCCATAATCCACCGCCATGCGGGCCACCGTGTTCACCCCATCAATATAGAAGAAGTATGCCAACAGAAACAACCAGACCGGTTTTAATCTGCGTAGGTGGTGAAAGGTATCAATGAGCTGTGCAAATCCATCTTTCGATGCCTGCCACCAGTGGGGTGTTAATGCTTCTTTAGACTCATGCACAAATAGCATCAGTGGAAGTGTAAACAGCCCCCACCACAGCGCCACAGAGACAAATGACCAGCGCACCGCTTCTGCTTTATCGGCTATCAAGAACCAGTCAGGGTGCAATGTCATCAATACATTCAGGGCAAACAACACACCACCACCACAATAACCCAAGGCATAACCAATAGCTGACACCCGATGCAAACGATCACGCTCAGCCACATCAACAATCAGCGCATCATAAAACACGTTGGCACCGGAAAAACCAACCGCACCAAACACGTAAATCATCAAAGCCAGCTGCCAGAAACCACCCTGCACCAAAACAAGTGCCGCAGTCATCAACATACCCATGATCGCAAAACTCAGCAGCATGCGCTTTTTCAGTCCACCCTGATCAGCGATCGCTCCAAGAACCGGTGCCAATAGAGCAACCAGCAGACCAGCCCCTGCATTGGATAGTCCCAGCCAGAATGTTGATTCATTCACCGACAGCTCAGCAGCCCAATATTGTTTAAAAAATATCGGAAAAAAACCTGCCATCACCGTTGTCGCATAAGCTGAGTTGGCCCAGTCATAAAAGGCCCATGACCACATTGTTCGGGATCTGTTCGTCACCATATCTGCAATGTAACCAGCTTCAGAAATTTATCGAGCAGGAGCAAGCGCCGATGGCACGCGATAGCCCTGAGAAAGGTCATAAAAGGAAATACCGATAATAGACGCATCTGATCATCACGCTAGCCTGCCGACATGCATAATTATCCTGATGACAACAAACTGTTTGACGCGCTATTAGATTGAATACGTCACTCTTGCTTACCCGCATCAGCGGCCCTGCTATAGCCCTTTTATGTGCAACGCTGATTGAGATACCCGGCCAACCGCAAGCTGCCGCCATGCTTGGCATCGCACTGTGGATGGCCATCTGGTGGATTTCTGAATGCGTACCCCTGGCTTTGACAGCACTTATCCCACTGGTCTGTTTTCCACTTTTCGGCATTGCCAGTGGCAAAGAGATTGCCCCGCGTTATTTCAACAGCATTATCTTTCTGTTTATTGGTGGTTTTCTCATAGCACAAGCCATGGAAAACACCAATCTACATAAACGCATCGCCTTGAATATGCTGGCGCGATTACATGCCAGCCCCTTACAACTGGCAATGGGCTTTGCAGGTGCCACCGCGTTTTTATCCATGTGGATATCCAATACCGCCACCACCATGTTGATGGTAACCATCGCCCTGCCCCTGTTACAACGTTTGATGGATGAGCATAAGGCAGAAGATATTGCTCCCATGGCCACCAGTTTTTTATTGATCATCGCCTACTCCGCCAACATTGGCGGCATGGGAACACCTGTTGGCACTGCCCCCAACCTGGTTTTTTTAGAAAACATGCGCATATATGCACCAGAATCAGTGCCATCCTTTTTAGAATGGATGATGATAGGTGTACCGGTGGTGGTGATCGGGCTGGCTATATTGTTTGCAGTATTAGGCCCCCAACTTGCACGCCTGCCATGGAAAGCATCCGATGGTTCCGCACTGCAGCAATCGCTTATTGAACTTGGCCGCATGCGTTTCGAAGAGAAAACGGTTGGCTGGATTCTCACCATCACAGCGCTGTTATGGATGAGCCGCAAGGGCCTTCAAACTGAAAGCTTCACCATTCCCGGGTGGGCTGGGCTATTGCCTTACAAGGGTGTTGATGACGGCACCGTGGCTATTCTGATGGCGAGCTTGCTGTTCCTGTTTCGCAGCAAACAACATGGTCCTATTTTAAACACCGCTTCATTCAGAAAACTGCCATGGGATATTGTGCTTCTGCTCGGTGGTGGTTTTGCACTGGCTTACGGCATGCAACATTCAGGCCTGTCCGGCTGGATTGGCGGCCAACTTGAGTTCCTCGGTGATGTACCGTTGATCGTGATGATGCTGGGCATTACCTGTATCATTATTTTCCTGACTGAAATCACCAGCAATACTGCCACCACCCAGGTGATGCTACCGATCCTTGCGGCTGCAACTCTGGCCAGTGGTCTGGACATCATTTCCACCCTGCTGGTTGCTACACTGGCCGCTTCCTGTGCCTTTATGTTACCGGTTGCGACACCACCAAATGCCATTGTATTTGGAACGGATCGTGTACCCATGAACAGCATGGTTAAAGCAGGTATCCGACTTAATCTGATCATGATTTTTGTTATCACGGCCATGGTATATCTGATGAGACCACTCTTGCAGGGGCTTTAAATCATCTTCATTAGCAATGAATAGCGACATAAGTCGCATTGCAAACACCCAACGGTTGAATAACAACGTAATAAAGTGCTCCATCTATTATTCAAGAGAAGAAACATCACCACTCGATGGCCAGCCCTTCCCGTGCCAGGTCAATCTCAGAGATATCGTATTTACGTTTTGCCATGATCTCCTTGAATATAGACTCCAACTCATCATCACTACGGGTCGGTTCATGGTGGGTATGAAATAGCTGTTTCACCCCGGCCTGTTCTGCCATCACTAAAGAGCTGTCAAATGTGCCATGCCCCCAGCCTTTTTTGGAAGGATATTCTTTCACCGTATATGATGAATCGGCTATCAAAATATCCACCCCTTGAATCTCATCAATAATGCCCTGATTGCGTTCATCAATCAGCGATTGATACATCGAACACTCATCATCCTCGGGATCATAAATATTGTAACAGGGTTCATGGTCGCCAGTAAAAAACAGCGACTTTCCATTACAATCAATACGATAACCAAAATTCGTGACCGGATGATTCATCAATACTGGCGTCACCGTAGTGTTGCCGATTTGTACCGACTCTCCCTGACGCAGAGAGTGGTAATCAACCTGAGCATTTAATTCACACTCCCGGATAGGAAAAAAACGATACTGCAACTGCTCGGTTAATATTTCACGGATACCATTCTTAGTAATCGGGTCATAAGCGCCATAAATAGAGACCCGGTTATTGGCTACAAAGAGCGGAATAAAAAACGGTAATCCCTGAATATGATCCCAATGCGAATGTGTATTAAAGATATGCGCATGAATCGGCAATTTACCAAGCAGTGTTTGCGCTAAGGGGAAAATGCCCGTGCCCGCATCAAGGATGATCAACGCTCCATCATCAGTCCAGATTTCGATACAGGTTGTATTACCCCCATAACGCACTGTATCCGGGCCGGGTACAGGAATCGAACCTCGAACACCACGAAATCGTACAATCATACTAAGCTCCAACCATGCACTGAATTTGCTCCACCTCTGCCTGCAAACCTTGCATCTGCTCGCAGACAGTCGAAAGGTTCACACCCAGGCGTTGCTGAATACAATCTGGAAATTCTGCCACCTCAGTATCACCACTCTCCCCCAAACCCATCGCAGTCACTACCAGGTTTGCAGCGGCGACGGTAACCGTCATATCAGATGCGCCAGAATCACAGTTGACATGCATACGAATGCAATCCACCAATGGTGATGGCAGCTGCCAATTATCCGCCAACATCGCTCCTACTTCTGCGTAAGTCATACCCAAATGCTCTATTTCGGCATTGGCCAATGCACACCTTTTCTGTTTCACATCCCCCAACACCTGAGCATAACGACCCGGATCAAGTTGAATAAATAACATTTTTCCAAAACCATGCAGCAGGCCTGCAATAAAATGATCAGAAACGTCTTTAAGATGCAAACAGTCCCTTGCCAGTTGCTGGGCTGCAAACGCTGTAGCTAAAGAGTGTGTTAAGAATGATTCCATGGGTAAGGCGGAAATACTTTTTTGCGGCAAGGAATCAATAGTGGCAATACTGATAGCCAGGTTTTTTATGGTATTCATACCCAAGTATACCAGCGCATGTTGAATCGACACGACATCGCGTGAGAGTGCAAAAAAAGCAGAGTTGACCAGCTTCAATATTTTCATGGTCATGACAGGATCATACTCAATCACTTCGACAAGATCTTTGGGGCCACAATTAATATCGTTGGTCATTTCCATCAAGCGCATCACACTCTGTGGAAATGGCGGCATTGACTCCACCACGCGACTAACACGCTGATAAATGTCAGTTTGTTCGAAGTCATCTATTGAAGAAGGCTTTTTCATAGGCTCTATAACAAGCAAGAAAGATGCCGTAAAACATCTCTTAACCTCCACATAGTCTTGCAATTTTTATCTATTTACCTACCTTTATAGACATGATTACTTGGCAGCATGAGGCCTAAACTAGGTCTGTACATGCACAAAGCAGTCGCGTCCGGCTTAAATGTTGATTAACATAAGCCGTGGTTAGGAAAGGGGAACAATGCATGACTGATAAAGACGCTAAGAACGCAGACAAACATGAGATGGAAAATCCTCTGTTTGAAGAGGATCTTAAGACAGATCCTGCTAATGAGGGGGTCAAACTTGATGCATTGCAAGATGACTTCAACGCTCTGATTTCTGGTTCTGAGGGTTCAGGTTCTGAGCCATCTTATACTCAAAGTTCTACTCCTCAGATTTCTGACCCGCAACCTTCTGATTACCTTAGCGCTGAATCTCAGGGTTTGACTGATCCAGTACCTGAACAGAACACTTTTGAGCAGAACGCTTTTGAGCAACCTGCCTCCACTGAACAGCCGACACATTACGAAGAAGCTACCGATGCCTTTAACGATCTGGCTGATGCATTTACTGTAGATTCCGCACCTGCTTCTGGCGCTAACAATAATGATGGTTTCTCTTCTCACCTGGATCAATCGTTCGATGAGTTTGAATCCAATGTGACACCCCATCAGGTGCAATCGGAAGAGATTGATCACTTCTCCGCTACGGTGCAGGATATCGCTGAAGATAAATTCTCGGCCTTTGATCGTGATGAACACACCCCCACTTCAAGCTACCCCATTTCAGGAGACTCTATTCCTAGTCAAAGTTCTGACTCCTTAAGTGAGGATAGTTCACCTATCCATGCTGATTTATCTGGCAAAAACGCAAGCAGTTTTCTTAACATGCCTACCATGGCGTTAGCTGTGACCGTGCTGGTTGTCGCAGGCGCCGGTATTTACCTGTTAACCAAAACCACCAACGATAAGCCGGTGCAAATCATTCAAGGTGAACTGCTTGAAATGCCTGAGCAAGAGAACTTGAGCAGCAGGGAGCTGACTGAAGAGCACATGCAGACAGCAAGTCCAAGCAACCATTCAGAGCAACATGATACGATTACTTCAGAATCAGAGAGATCAAACAGCTTCACGCAAACTGAAACAGCCATTCCAGCTTCACTCAGCACCGAGGATGCGATTAAATTAATCACGCAAAAGCGCGCCCGGGATGCAGCCCAATCATCCGACAGTATGGGTACCAACAGTATGGATAAAATTGAAACAGCATCAGGTGCTGCACAACAGGCAACACAACCGCAAACAGCAGCACCTATGCAAGCAGCATCCACACCAGAGACTTTATCAACAACGCCTATGAGCACCTCAAATGATAACGGCGACTGGGTAATTATAGCGCCAGTCATTTCAAAACCATCTGCGCTCCGATATGTTAAGAGTTTCACAGCTAAAGGCATCGAAAGTGAAATTCTGCACCGCACAAACAAAGGATTGGATAAATATTCAGTCCGTATTCTGGGCTTTAACAGTCAACAGGATGCAGAAAAACAGATCAAACGATTGTCCATGCTGGGCCTACGAAATGCCAAAGTATTGAAAGCGACATCTACCCTGCAAGGCAACCGGATTGCTGCGCAAGAAAGCACGTCAACTGCACCGAGAACAATGCCATCCAGTGCCACAGCAGATGCACAACCTAAACTGGATCGTGCTGCAATAGCCGATCAAAATCCGGAAATCGCTGAAACTGAGTTTGCTCAACAGACTGCTGCTCCTGACAAGGTAAAAGCGACACCCAAAACATCCAAAACACCACAGCCCTTGCAACTGGTGTCAGAATTTGATCTCGACGATGAGTACCCTGCACAAAGCAACGCTATACAGCAGGCATCTGAATTGGATGCACGTCCTGATCAACATGCTGCTTCCAAGGCTGATTTTAAGCGCATCGGAAGAGCTGACACGCAACTGTTGGAACAGCTGTCGGATATTGATGGCATGCCTACAGGTACACCCGAAGCAGCAATCAGACTGCAAACACCGTCTGCAACGCATGCATCTATGAATGCAGCGGCACCGGCATTCAAACAAGCTGCCAGCTTGAGCTCAGATCCACTCATCAGAGCTCGAGAAATTTACAGTTCATTAAAGCCAGCCAGTGCTAAATCAGGCCACAGCAGCATCAGACCAAGCAGGCCAAGCAGCTTCACTAGAGCAGCAACATCCCATCGTGCTCCGACAACAACCATCCGCAGATCCAGCGCTCCAGCCTACCAGCGACCAGTAAGCACGGCCTCTTTAGACACGACAAAACACTGGACGATTGTTGCTCCGGTAGATTCCAAAGAAAAGGCAGAGGAGTATGTTGACCTTTTTCACAGTAAATACATGGAGAGTGAAGCTGTAGAACTCAACGTTAACGGTGAAATGCGACACTTTGTCTACATCAAGGGCTTCACCAATAGGCTTTCTGCCCAGAAACGGCGTGACCGACTGGTCAATCAATCCATTCTGGAAAACACGGCTGACATTGAAGAGTTATAAACACTAAACTACAATGCGTTTCCTCACGTTAACCATTGAAACACGATTGACATGTTTTATAGCACTTTCTAACGTCGCGCCACACTAAACAAAAGGATTTTTCATGCCAAACATTCAGCAATCACAAATCGACTTCGATCAAGCCCAAAAATTGTTACCAGGTGGTGTTAATTCACCGGTGCGTGCTTTTAAATCAGTGGGTGGCACTCCGCGTTTCTTCGCATCTGCCAGCGGCGCTTATGTGAAGGATGTAGATAATAATCGCTACATCGATTATGTCGGTTCCTGGGGCCCTATGATTCTTGGACATGCTCACCCGGATGTGGTCAAAGGTGTGCAGGAAACCGCAGCCCTCGGCATGAGTTTTGGTGCGCCATGCGAATTGGAGATTGATCTGGCCAAGCTAGTCATTGATATGGTGCCCTCCATTGAGGTGATTCGTTTTGTAAACTCCGGTTCTGAAGCCACCATGAGCGCGTTGCGTCTGGCACGCGGGTTTACCGGCCGTGATAAATTCATCAAGTTCGATGGTGGATATCATGGTCATGCTGATGGCTTTTTAGTAAAAGCAGGTAGTGGTGCAGCCACATTCGGCGAACCTGATTCCGCCGGTGTACCTGCCGATTATGCCAAGCTCACACTGACTGCCGCATTTAATGATCTCGAAGCGGTCAAACGTCTGTTTGCTGAAAACAGAGATGAGATTGCCTGCATCATTGTTGAACCCGTACCGGGCAACACCGGTGTGATGAAACTCTATGAAAATGGTTTTTTACAACAGTTGCGCGATCTCTGTGATGCGGAAGGCGCCCTGCTTATTTTTGATGAAGTGATGTGTGGATTCCGTGTTGCATCCGGCGGTGCCCAGCAACGCTTTAACATTATGCCCGACTTAACCTGTCTGGGTAAAATCATTGGTGGCGGTTTGCCGGTTGGAGCATATGGTGGTCGTGAAGAGATCATGCGTCAGATTTCTCCAGATGGCCCTGTGTATCAGGCTGGCACACTCTCAGGCAATCCACTGGCTATGCGTGCAGGCTTGGAAACATTAAGCCGCCTACAAGCTGATGGTTTCTATGAAGCACTCGAAGCCAAAACTACCCGCCTGGTTGAAGGTTTGTTGGCAGGATGCAAAGCAGCCGGTGTTGCTGCTGTTGCCAATCAGGTTGGTGCGATGTTTACCCTGTTCTTTACAGAACTTGATGAAGTCACGTGCTGTGATGATGTCAGCAATCACTGTGATCTTGCTTTCTTCGGCCGTTATTTCAATGCCATGCTTGATGAAGGTATTTATCTGGCCCCATCACAGTATGAAGCTGCCTTTATGTCTGCTGCACACACGGATGCAGATATTGATGCAACGATCGCTGCAACTGGTCGCGCACTCGCTAAGCTGACTACATGAGTCTATTAGAAGCAATTAAATTTAACGATGCTGGGCTTGTGCCTGCCATCGCTCAGGATGCCAGCAGTGGCCGCGTGCTGATGATGGCATGGATGAATGAAAAAGCTGTGCAAGAAACTGTGGCAACCGGTTTTGCCCACTATTATTCCCGTTCACGCCAAAAGCAGTGGATGAAAGGTGAATCTTCGGGACATGTGCAAAAGGTTATGGACATTTATCTCGACTGTGATGGCGATACCATCCTGCTCAAGATTGAACAAACTGGCCCAGCTTGCCACACCAACCGTCAATCCTGCTTTTACAAACAGCGAAAAGCAGATAATTGGCTAAGTATTGAAGAACCTTTGGAGTAAATCTTATGCCTGATTCAACAAAGCCTCAGAATATCGATATTCTGAAAGAGCTTGCGGCAGTACTGGAAGCACGAAAATCCGAATCTCCGGATGCATCCTATGTTGCATCTCTGTATGCCAAACCGGATAAAATGTTGGAAAAGATTGGTGAAGAGGCTGTCGAAACCATCATTGCAGCCAAGAATGGTGATGCTGATAAAATCATTTATGAAACAGCCGACCTGTGGTTTCACACCTTAGTGATGTTAGCGCAAAAAGGACTTTCACATGAAGATGTGTTAAACGAACTGGCAAGCCGTTTTGGTATGTCCGGCCACGATGAGAAAGCATCAAGAAAGTAGATCTGGAGAACGCGCTTTTTCAAGTCACAATTTACGAGAAACGAGTTTGCGTTTGATATGACCTATCGCAGCGGTTGGATTAAGCTCTTTCGGACATGCATCCATGCAATTCATAATCTGATGGCAGCGATAGAGCCTGAATACATCCTCGACCTGATCCAGACGATCTCCTGTTGCTTCATCACGCGAATCCACGATCCAGCGATTGGCTTGCAGCAACGCTGCAGGGCCAAGAAAACGATCACCATTCCACCACCATGAAGGGCAGGAGGTGGTACAGCAGCCGCACAGAACACATTCATACGAACCATCTAGGCGCTCACGATCTTCCGGCGACTGTAAGCGTTCATGTTCAGGCAAGGGCGATTCGGCTTGCAACCACGGTTTAATCTGACGGTACTGATCAAAAAAATGATCCATATCAACAACCAGATCACGAATCACCTGCATCGATGGTAGTGGACGCACATGAATCGGTTGTTTTAAACCTTCAACCGGCGTGATGCAGGCCAGACCATTCACACCGTTGATATTCAGGCCATCGGAACCACACACACCTTCACCACAAGAACGGCGATAGGTCAGCGTGCCATCGAGCTCCCATTTGATGTAATTCAGGGCATCTAGCAATTTCATACCCGGCTTTAACACCGGTACCTCAAATGCCTGCATAAAGGGTTTACCAGTCCCGGCTGGATCATGGCGAAATATAGAGAGCATGATCATCTTTTCACTCATCAATACACCCGCTTTTTGGGTGGAAACGACTCCACCGTCATAGGAATCGTGCGCACCGGTTTGTAATCGAGATCCACTTTACCCGCCTTGATCGAGGCCAGCGTATGTTTCTGCCAATGCTCGTCATCACGTTCAGGATAATCATCGCGTGCATGCGCACCTCTGGACTCCGTTCGCGCATGTGCACCTGCCGCTGTCACCCGCGCCAGTGCCATCATATTTTCCAACTCCAGCGCTTCAATCAGATCCGTATTGAAAATACGACCATGATCTTCAATGCGAGCGCTATCCAGATCATCGACCAGTGCTTCAATCGCATCAACCCCTTCGGCCATCACATCTTCGGTACGATATACACTAAAATGATCCTGCATGATCGATTGCATTCGGGCCCGCACTTGCGCGACCTTCGGTTTTTCATCACCAGACTCAGTCGATTTAAACCAGCGTTCAACACGGGTTACAGATTTTTTCCAACAATCAGGATCAAGTGGTGGATGATAGCGCTGCTCATGAAGATACGCCTGCACCCGTACCCCACAGGCATGGCCAAACACAACAATTTCCAACAGCGAATTGCCACCCAAGCGATTCGCACCATGCACCGATACGCAAGCGCCCTCACCAATAGCAAACAAGCCGGGAAATACGGTTTCTGCATCATCACCCTGCCGATAAACCACTTCGGCCTTTCTATTGGTAGGCACACCGCCCATGGTATAATGCATGGTCGGTTGTACCGGGATCGGTTCTTTGGTGCAATCCACACCGGCAAAACGCAGCGCCAACTCATGGATATTCGGTAGTCTTTGCATGATTAAATCCGCACCCAGATGATCGACTTTCAACAGGGCATGATCTTTATTCGGGCCGCAACCCCGCCCTTCCCGGACTTCCACGGCAATAGCACGGGATACCACATCACGACAGGCCAAGTCTTTATCCTTCGGCGCGTAACGCTCCATAAAGCGCTCGCCCTCGGAATTTAGCAGATAACCGCCCTCGCCGCGCACAGCCTCCGTAATCAACGGGCCAACATCAGCAATACCGGTGGGATGAAACTGAAAAAACTCCATATCTTCAACAGGCAAACCAGCCGCCAGCGCCAGTGCGCCACCATCACCGGTGCATATGTGGGCATTGGTAGTAATTTTAAATATCCGTCCGGCACCACCGGTTGCCAAAATCACCGCCTTGGCCTGAAACAGGTGATAGGTTCCATTGGCAATGTCCCAGGCCATCACGCCGTGACATCCATCATCATCGGTGATCAGATCGAGGGCAAAGAACTCCTGATAAAAATGCGTGCCAGCACGCAGATTCTGCTGATAGAGGGTGTGCAAAATCGCATGACCGGTTCGATCTGCTGCTGCACAGGTACGCGAAGCCTGACCACCATCACCAAAGCCGCGCGACTGACCACCAAATGGACGCTGATAAATCGTACCATCATCCAAACGCGAAAAGGCCACGCCCTGATGCTCCAGCCCGCGTACAATACGCGGCGCAGCCCGGCACATATATTCAATCGCATCCTGATCACCGAGATAATCCGAACCTTTGACGGTGTCATACATATGCCAGTGCCAATGATCGGAATCCACATTACCCAATGAGGCATTAATGCCACCTTGCGCCGCCACCGTATGCGAGCGTGTCGGCAATACTTTGGTCACAATAGCTACCCGATGACCGGCATCGGCCAGATCCAGAGCACACTGCATGCCCGCCCCACCGGAACCAACAATCACTACATCGTGAAAATGATTTTCAACTTTATCAGTCGATAAATACGTCATTTCTGATTCTCCAAAAATATATTCAGCGTATTTAGATTTTGTTCGCCATCAAGGCGTGAGGAGCGGAGAAACGGAGCATATACCCCAATATGGGACTCGTGCCGTCCTTGGCGCTCGCCTTGCAGGCGCGCGTTGCGCGTCCAAACGGTTCTCCTGCCTTTTTGTGAGCATTCGAGCACCACAACAACGCCGGGGGCAGGCATAAGACGAGTGCGCTGGATATACTTTTTCATGACCAGGCCCAAATGATAGCTAACCACCAAATACCAAAACCACTCATCAGCACCAGCATCGTAGCGATCAACGGAATACGCCAGGCCAACACATGCACATAATCTTCCAGAATCACTTTCAAGCCGATATAGGCATGAATCATCAAAGCCAGAATCAACAACGTATGCAATACACGGGATACGACATGATCGAAAATATCCAGCAGGCCCTGCTGATCAACATCACCACTAAACACCATCAGCATCAGGAAAAATGGTAGTGGCAACAACAGTGCCAGCACAACAGCCGACAACCGCTGCCAATACCAGTCGGACAAGCCGCTATGGGCAGAACCAGGTTCTTTTACTGTTCTCATCAGAATAACAACCAGGCAAATAACAGCGCTGAAAATGCAGCAATAAGCAGCACCAACTGCGCACTGAAACGCATCATTTTACGACTTTCACCCCAGCCAACATCAACACATAAAAACCGAATACCATTCGCGAAATGGTAAACCAATGCAACGCCTACCAGCCATAAGGAGCTTTTACCAAGTGGAGAGTGTAGCCAATCCAGCGTCGCAGCATAATGATCCGGACTACTGGTCATACCATGCAACAGCCATAGATAGAGGGGGACAAACAGAACCAGCGCCAGACCACTGGCACGATGCGCGATACTGGCAAGCATCGGAGCCCGCCAACGATAGATAGAAATCCTCGGAGACAATGGACGCGTATGTTTCATGGGCTGTTCGTTCATATACATTCGCTCATATATGTTCACTCATATAAAACATCTCCTGCCATTTTACGTTCAGTCAATATACTAGACTAGCTTATAACGCCTTTCCATCCAATTCTATACGCTGGCGCAGATCGGCAACCTGTTTGGCCAATTCACCAGCCAGATACCAACCCCTACACTCTCCCGCTTTACCATGCAGGGCTACCGCAGCAGAGATCAACACGCCCAGATCAACCTGCTGATCAGCAGCTTTCGCCAACTGAGCTCCAACCATCCCGGCCAACACATCACCAGAACCTGCCACAGCCAGTTGTGCTGAACCGAAGGGATTAAGGTAAATATCGCCACTAGGGGAAGCAATCAGCGTTTCAGATCCTTTCAAGACCACCCAACACGCATAACGTGTGGTCAGGGAGAGTACAGACTCCTTACGATTGTGCTGAATATCTGCACTCGAACATCCCAACAGTCGTGCTGCTTCTCCGGGATGTGGTGTCATCACAGTGATTGCAGCGCGTTGCTCCAAACGCCTGACAAGCTGCTGCTGCAAAGCAACATCAACGGCAATCATATTTAAGGCATCAGCATCAAGTACCAGCGCTTTGTCACTGGCCAATACACTTTGCAATAATTCACCCTGACCTACGCCCCAGCCAGGCCCTGCAACAATGGCATCAGCCTGTTGCCAGTCAGCAGCAGATTGTGGATAACACATCACTTCCAAGTTTGCGCCTGCAATCACCGGCCAAACATCATCCGGGCAACCAAGCGTGACCAGGCCTGCGCCTGCCGAATATGATCCAAGCGCAGCCAACTGAGGTGCCCCGGTATGCCCTACAGATCCACCGAGCACACACACATGTCCATAACTACCCTTATGGGTAAGACGCGAACGCTCCGGCCATGCAGAAGCAAGAAAAGCACCATTAATCAAACATGTGCTATGCACACAAAAAGCGTCCTTAACAGAGCATGTATATTGCCAAGACTGTTTGATCGCTTCATCAGCAATGCCAATATCAGCCACATTAAGCAGCTTACCACTGTAGTCACGCCCTTCGGCCAACCAATGACCCCACTTCGATGCTGCAATCGGCAAGGTATAATCAGCCTGAACAGCAGCCCCCATCACGACACCAGTATCTGCACAAAGTCCCGATGCGATATCGACACTTAGAACAGGCCTGTCACTTTGGTTGATACAGTGGATCACATCCACCATCGAAGCATTTAGCTGGCGATTCAGACCAATACCAAACATGGCATCAACAACCAGCACCGCCCTGAGCAACCACCGGGTAAGCTCCTCAATACAGTGATCAGAGCAGGCTTCGCGAACTTTCACACCGGCAGCACGCGCTAGATCAGCATGTGTTTTACTATCTCCGCTTAGCTCAGCAAGCGGCACAAGGGTAACGATAGTTACCGGGACACGACGTTCTCGCAGATAATGCGCCGCAGCAAAACCATCACCGCCGTTATTGCCGCAACCGGTAACAATCACCACGCGCCCATAATCTGGCATTAATTCAAGAATAGTAGAGGATAAAATGCGCCCGGCACGATCCATCAGTGTAAAAGCAGAGGTACCAGACGTAACTGTCTGCTCATCAGCCCATCGCATTTGAGCGGCAGTCAGGATGCGTGTTTCACTCATTCAACCCCCTCTTTCACTACTGAATATGAACAGCAAACAAGCAACTATGTTAAACTGTTACTTGCGCGTGATAACGCAAACTCCCATTTTTTAAGCATGATTGTCAATAGCATAGCACCCATCGTATCCGCCACCCAGTCCCAGACACTGGCATCACGCCCTTCAACAAATGATTGGTGCCATTCATCAGACAATCCATAACAGGCACAAAATAGTACGCATAGCACAGCCAGAGCACTCCATTGAATCTTTCCGCGATGTATCATCCACGCTTTACCAGCCTGCCAGAACAGAAACGCCATCACGGCATATGCCAATGCATGAATAAGCTTATCGGACATCTGGAAGTTCAGCAGGTCGGGTAATGGTAATCGCGACTGATCTGACAAAAAATAAATCAGAGTGCAATACATCAGCAGGCACAAGACCCATATATAACGAACGCTAGAAACACCCATCAATCTGTTTCCGCCACAGCAAAAGCCATCGCCACACCATCATCATCGGTTAAAGACACATGGACGCGGCTAATACCCTGCTCAGCTGCCACCGAGCCAGCCACATGGTGCAAGATAACCTCCGGCTTGCCAGATGCCTGATGAATCGTTTCGATATGATGCATGGCGATACCACCCCGAAAACCCGTCCCGAGCGCCTTGGACACAGCCTCCTTGGCTGCAAATAACATGGCAAATCGTCTGGCAGGCTTGCCCTTGGCATAAGCCTGAGTCATTTCACCATCGGTATAAATACGCCGAATAAAACGTTCCCCAAAGCGTTCGATGGATGCCTCAATGCGCCCGATCGCAATACGATCCACCCCAATACCTGCAATCAACGTATCATCACCGCACGAAAATCAATCACCGCCTGCTTCAGTCCCTTAAACAACGCATCGGCTACAATGGCATGGCCAATATTCAACTCTTCTATCTCTGAAATAGCGCAGATAGCTGGCGTATTTTCAACCGTCAAACCATGACCTGCATGCACCATCAAACCGATATCGGCGGCCAACTTTGCACCTTTGCGAATAGCATTCAATTCAGCAGCCTGCGCTTCGCCCTGCAGGTTTGCATAATGCCCGGTGTGCAATTCAATCACCGGCGCTCCGACCTCACGACTAGCCCTGATCTGGACTTCAATCGGATCAATAAACATCGACACACGCACACCGGCTGCTGATAAACGTCCTACCACATCACTCAACCGAGCCTGATGCCCCACCACATCCAAACCACCTTCGGTAGTCAGCTCTTCACGCTTTTCCGGCACCAAACAACAGGCAGCAGGTTTTAAACGTTCGCAAATGCCCACCATCTCATCGCTCGCACCCATTTCCATATTCAAATGCAAGCCATCCATCGCCGCCAAACGCTCAATATCATAATCCTGAATATGCCGCCGATCCTCACGCAAGTGCGCCGTAATACTGCCCGCTCCCGCCGCCAGACAGATCGGCACCGCATCCAACGGATCGGGATACGAAGTCCCCCTCGCCTGCCGAATCGTGGCAATGTGATCAATATTTACACCGAGATTTATCATGGTTTCATTCCTTTCCTAAAAAATCATTATCATATGTTTCGTTCTGACCGTGATGGATATTTACGCCACCCACTTTTTACCCTGTACTGCAAAATCGACAATCAGATCATACACATTATCGCTTTTCTCTTTGAACAGGACCCGATCATACGAATCCGGCAAATCTTCATCCAGCACCTGCTCCACGGC
>CAYZJL010000027.1:0-16482 GCA_964478615.1 uncultured Zetaproteobacteria bacterium | reverse complement strand
AGGATTTTGTCATCATCAGAGCCTTATTTCAACTCGTCAAGTAAATGGCTTGCCTCAGGGGCGGCTTTTTTTATAAACTCAGCCCAATAACACATGTAACATACCACTACCCTTTTTATAACCATAATTTGAAAAAGAATACCTGAGTCTTATAATCGGGTATTCTGCGCGCAAAATATAGGGAACTTCCCTCTTATGGAGAAAATGTATGAAAATATTATTAGATCATAAACTTACAATTATAGCTGGATTTATACTCACGGCTCTGCTTATTGCTATTGCAACAGCTACTGGTGGCGGACTTAGTGCCGAACAGATGCTTGGTGCTGTTTCACGCTGGGGTCATTTCCTGGCAGGTATTATCTGGATAGGCCTGCTCTACTACTTTAACTTTGTTCAGGTTCCTTCTCTTGGTGGTGTAAGTGCAGATACTAAAGCAGACCTCTTCAAAGAAGGCAGCATCGTACGCCGCGCACTGTTCTGGTTCCGTTTCGCGGCGATGGCAACAGTCTTTTTCGGACTGTTATTATTGATGGGTTTATGGAAAACCGGTGGTGCATCCGCAATCAGTACAGATATTATGATCGGTGCAACATTTGGTATTATCATGTGGATCAATGTCGCTTTCATTATCTGGCCAAATCAGAAAAAAGTGATCGGCATTGATGAAGCAAGTGCGGATGAAAAAGCAGCAGCCGGCAAAAAAGCATTGATGGCTAGCCGCATCAATACCTTGCTATCTATTCCAATGCTGTTCTTGATGGCATCAAGCGCACACTTCCCAATCTTCAACTAAGTTTCATCTACAACACACAACAGACTGAAAGGGTCTCTGGTTTCCAGAGGCCCTTTTTTTATTGCCAACAGACCACCTGACTTCATAAATAGTGATATCCATCAAGGTTAAGCGAAGAACTAGCACGCTTCTTGCTAAAGCTCTTTAAAAGATAAAGGTATCCCCTCTGTTTTAGGGTGGAGCCGTTTCAATGGATCCGGGAGGTTTCCGTGGATATAGCAACGCTTATAGGAATTATCCTTGCATTTGGGCTGGTTGGGTTTGCCATCGGCAGCGGCTTACCGAGCTTCATTGACCCCCCTTCCATGATGATCGTCATCGGAGGTACGATCGGTGTCTTGCTGGTGGGCTATCCTTTAGCCAAGTGTATCGGCGTTATTGGCGTTGTCATGAAGACATTCATGTACAAAGTAGATGCTGGTGCTGACACCATCGCCAAGTTGGTTGAACTTGCTCAAACTGTGCGCAAGGACGGAATTCTGGCCTTGGAGAGTGAAGTTGGAAGCATCGACAACCAATTCATGTCAAAGGGCTTGCAAATGGCCATTGATGGCCAGGAACCTTCTGCTATTGAAGATGTTCTCTACGTGGAAATGGACAAAATATCTGAGCGTCATTCCGTTGGCGCCGATATGTTCACCGCTTTAGGCACATATGCACCATCAATGGGTATGATCGGCACCCTGGTGGGACTGGTACTGATGCTGCAGAATATGTCCGACCCCTCTTCGATTGGCCCTTCCATGTCTATCGCCCTGCTAACCACATTCTACGGTGCTCTTCTCGCCAATATCCTGTTCTTGCCTATGGCTGGTAAATTGAAAACACGCAGCAAAGAAGAGTTACTTATTCATGAAATTATTCTGGTTGGCATCCAATCGCTGGTGGCCGGTGAAAATCCTCGTGTCATGGAACAAAAACTATTGGGATACCTGCCTCCAAAAGAACGCAAGTCATCATTCGATTAAGGTTGTAGTGACGGATTAAATATGGCCAAAAAAGATAAAAAACCGGAACCGTTACCGTTCCCATCGGATCCGGGAGCAGCTCTGTTTCTCGAACTGATGATGCAGATGTTGGCATTTTTTATTTTACTGACATCGTATGCTGTCATCGTAGATGATAAACGACTCGCTGCAATCGGTTCTCTGGCGGGTACTTTCAATCCTATGCCTCGCGGTGCGAATCTATCGAAAGGCGAAGGGCCTGCACTGCCCACCCGTGATATCGCGGAAGGGTCAACTGCTCCCAAAAGAACCGCCAAAGAATTGACAGACATCTCCAAAGAACTCGGTCTGGAGGGGGCTATGACAGTATTGCCCTTGGAAAAAAGCACTGTCCGTGTTCGTTTCAGCGAATATATTGCCTTCAAACCGGGAAAAGTGGCGTTATCACCTGAGGCTATGCCATTAATCGATAAGCTGGCTAATAGCTTTAAACGACCGGAAGTCATTGAAATAAAGATTGAAGGCCACACCGATGACACGCCAACACGTGGATCCGGTTACCATTCCAATTGGGAGCTATCTGCTTCCCGTGCGATGAGTGTATTTCATGCCTTTTTTGAACGCGGTGTTGCTAATTCACGTATGATCGCCGTAGGCATGGGTGACAAACACCCTATTGCAAACCATCCTGAACTTAGCCGCAGGGTTGATATCACGCTGAAATTCCGTCCAACAACAGATAAGAATGTGCAAAAAGGCATCATACATCAGAAACAGCGTCCAGCAATTCAAGCTCCGAGCAATACGTTCTAATGGCCAGAAAGAAAAAATGGCCGGTAGTATACGCGCCCAATACTGAATCGTGGATGACCACCTTTGCAGACCTAGTCAGCCTGATGTTAACCTTTTTTATATTGCTTATATCCATGTCCACCATGGATAAAACCGGTTTATCCGATATTGAAACATCATTCAGGAATGCTGTATCCGTGCTCAATTCCGGTGCCAGGACCGAGCTTCAAATCATGCCTCCGTTTGAAATGCAAAAACTTGTTTCAGTAGAGGAACTCATGCTAGCCATGCGCCAAAACAGTAAAGCTTTGCTGCAGAACAGTACATTAAAGCACAAAGTCAAAGGGGTAATCATTAAAGATCGCCTTTATCTTAGAATACCGGATGCAGTCCTGTTTGAAGAAGGCTCTGCAACACTAAAACCAGAACATGTGAAGGCCATCAAAAAACTGGCACAAATGTTAGCGATGTCACCCGGAAAAATAAGTATTCAGGGCCATACCAATGCCAATACAGATTTAACGGATAGTCAGTTTGCCGACCCATGGACACTATCTTTGGCAAGAGCGGCATCAGTCTTGCATATACTGGAAGATGAAGGGGTCAGTGCATCTCGGTTGTCTCTGGCTGGATATGGACCCTCTCACCCGGTTTCAACTGAAGCGACACCATTTGGCCGCAGTAAAAATAGACGCGTTGATATTGTTCTATCGAAGGAGTGATTACAGCGCATGACAATAGATAAGAAGATCGACACGATGAACGTGGAGGATGATCATGGCAGATAACGAAGCAAGCGAAGAGAAGGGTAAATCCGGCGGTGGAATTCTGCCTATCATCAACCTGGTGTTATTGGTACTTGTCTTGGCCGTCGGTGGTTTTGTCGCATGGAAGATGATGAGCATGGAAGCTCCTGCTGAAGATCCCACAGCCAAGGTTGAGCAGACAGATGAAACAACAATACCGGAAGCTGAGGATGAAAGTGATGTCCCTACAGTGCTCATGGATCTTGATAACATCACGGTCAATTTAGCAGATACTGACCAAAGTCGATTCCTGCGTACTAAAATTAAACTAGAAGTGCGCAATGAGGAGGCTCAAGCCAAGGTAACGGCCAAAATAGTCAAGGTTCGCGATCTGGTGATCACCCATCTAATGAGCAAGAAGTTTTCTGAAATTCGCACGCCACAAGGTAAATACAAACTCAAAGAAGACCTTGTCTGGCATATGAATCGCGCTGTTGGTGGCAAGCCTATTATAACCCTCTACTTCACTGATTTCGTGTCGCAGTAAACAAACGGCATGAGCATCGAATCAATAACAGGAGCAACAGATGAGTGAACCCATTCTTGCACCGGAGGAAATTGAAGCCCTTATGGCTGAAGTTAATCCATCCGAGCAAGCCGAAGCGATGTTTGCATCCCTGCCTCCGATGCCACAACCAGAACAGGTTGAACAATATAACTTTGATAACAGCGATGAAGAGAGCCCCGAGCGCTATCCCATGTTTGTTAATCTTCAGGAACGGTTGGTAGAAATGCTGGATGAAGAGTGGGATGAAGTATTCATGCGTGATATCAATGTTCAAATGGATCGACTTGAAAGCAGCATCTATAAAGAACTTATTACGGTCGAACACCCTCAGGTCTATTTCGTTTTCGAGGTCGAGGCTAATGGTCGCATGATGCTTACATTCGATACCACCATGATTGTTGCATATGTAGATGCCATGCTTGGTGGAGATGGCGAAGCATCTGGTTCTCCTGAAGGCTTATCTCCCGTTGAAATGCGTTTAAGTGAACGTATTGCTGAGAAAATTGCTCAAATTCTGTGCGCGTTATGGCAACCAGTATATCCGCTAGACTTTAAAGTATTTAAAATTGATCACGACCCACAGTTTTTAGCCATGACCGGTGCAATGGAAAAATGCTTCAGCACCTATTTCGATGTCAAGCTGAATGATGCATTAACCTGTCAGATGGGCGTGCACTATCCCCAGGCTTTTCTTGAACCTATGTTAGAGATGCTTCGTGTGGCGGTAAGTGATGAACCGACCAGTTCCGATCATGAGTGGTCGGATAATTTAATGAAACAACTAGCCAAGACATCAGCCGATGTCCGTTTTGAATTGGGCCGGTGCCAGATTGATATTGGAGCCTTTCTGGCACTCAAACCCGGTGAATTTTTACCACTGACGACCAGAGCAAGTGACCCATGTTCAATATGGGTGGAAAACACTCCGATGTTTCAGGCCAGAGCCGGTGAAAAAGATGGTGCTTTGGCTGCAGAAATTTTAGACCCAATAACCAATGGAGGCCAATCATGACCGATCATGCAGTAGACAACAGCCAGGATGCATTGCAAGGCGGAGGTCAAACAGCCAATCTGGAAACCATTATGCATGTGCCACTGGAAATCAGTGTAGAGCTTGGCCGTATTAAAATGCCACTACACCAGATAGCCCGCATGAATAAAGGCATGGTTATAGAGCTTAATAAAGAAGCCAATGCTGAAGTACAGATTCTGGCGAACGGTAGTATTTTCGCCAAGGGTGAAGTGGTATCTACCGGGGATAAACTGGGGGTCCGTATCACTGAAGTAGTATCCACTTCTACTCGCATTAACAGTTTATCGTAAGCACATCAAGGTAACATATATGGAAACCAACATGTTATCGATGTTACTTCAATCTATGTTGGGGCTGGCGCTTGTACTGGGTATATTTGCTCTGCTGGTGTGGGGCATGCGTCGATTAAACCTTCATCAGGGTGGCCCGGTTCAACGTGATTTTCAAATCGTTCAGCGCATGTACATCGATAGTAAAAACAGCATCGTCGAAGTGCACCATAAAGGTCAACACTATCTACTTGGCCTCTCTCCAGGCGGTATGGTGCAACTGCGCAGTGATCCGACTCTGAACGATCAGATTATAAGCAAACAGGCACGCAACAGAACACAGGTTTCAGAAGATGAATAAACAGCTGATTCTATTTTTATCATTCTGTCTGGCAGTAAGTTTGCCTGGCGGGGCAAATGCTGCTGACATCCCCACCCTTTCATTCAGCTTAGGAGAGAGCGAAGACCCGGATGCCTGGTTCACTGGCCTGAAGATTATTGCCATGATGACCATTCTGACTCTAGCACCATCGATACTGATCATGATGACATCTTTCACGCGTATTCTTATCGTCTTTGCCTTCCTGCGTCAGGCCATGGGTACACAACAGGCACCACCGAATCAAATTTTGGTTGGGTTAGCTCTGTTCCTGACCATATTTATCATGATGCCTGTGTGGCAAAAAATTGACACTCATGCACTCACACCATACCTCAACGAAGATATCACACAATCTATCGCCATTGATCGAGCCATCGAACCCTTAAGTTCATTTATGTTAAAACAGACACGGGATGATGATCTTATTCTATTCCTGAGTGCTGCAAAAATGGAAAAACCGGCCAAAGCTGAAGATACGCCACTGCACGTATTGATTCCTTCATTTGTTATCTCAGAACTGCGTACTGCCTTTGAAATCGGCTTTCTAATCTATATCCCTTTCGTCATTCTTGATCTGGTCGTGGCCAGTGTATTGATGTCCATGGGTATGATGATGTTACCGCCTGTGATGATCTCCTTACCATTAAAAATCATTCTGTTTGTATTGGTAGATGGCTGGCATCTTATCACCGCCAACCTGCTTGCAAGCTTCAAAATGTAGTGCTGCCATGATCTGTTATGCTCTTTCACCCATTATGGCATCTAGTTTGCTGTTAACGCATTATGGGACCTGATTCAGTTATTCAAATTGGCAGTGAAGCAGTCAAAATGATTTTACTTATTTCCCTGCCTATGCTGGCAGTCGCGCTGGTGGTAGGTATCTCCATTTCACTGTTTCAAGCACTCACCCAAATTCAGGAAATGACGTTGACATTTGTACCCAAAATCATCGCTGTATTTGCAGCCTTGATCATTGCTGCACCATGGATGACAGAGCAAATGGTCACCTTCACCCGAGATATTTTCAATATGATTCCCACCCTGACCAATTAGGAATCTGTCGGACTTATGAGAAACCTACTCGGCATACCGCTCCTGCGCTGCTCTATCTCCTGCATCCATGCAGTCGTGCGCGGCAGGGATAACGGCCCAAAATATCCTTATTTATCGTTACATAGTTACCACTATGTGCCTCAAAATTATGCTATTTTTGACTCGTCCCCCTTCCTGCTCGCTACGGTCACCCTAAGTCCGACAGAATCCTGATCACAAGAACTCATAATGGATTTTCCATGGTTTGACATCCAACATATTATCGTAGCTTCTCTGGTATTGCTTCGTGTGAGCACAATGATCATTCTCTTGCCTGTGCTCGGACATCAGTTGATTCCTATGCAAGTAAAGGTTGGTTTTATTGTACTGCTTAGCCTGCTTATTTTCCCCATAGTAGAGGATCAGGTGCCCACTATACCGATTAATCCCATTGTATTTGCCACTATTGCCATGCAGGAGATGCTGATTGCCGGGGCCATTGCACTTTTCGCTCAACTTATCATGGCATCAGCCCAGTTCGCAGGTCAATTGATGAGCTTTCAGATGGGTATGACCGTGGCCAATGTATTTGATCCAATTACCCATAGCCAACAGTCTGTGATCTCACAATTAACGATTACTCTGGCCATGTTATTATGGGTTGTAGTCGGTGCACATCATATGTTTATTCATGCATTGATAGACTCTTTCAGCCAGTTCCCTATCAATCATGTCTGGTCCTTTCCAGCCTTTCTGGAATTAACGGATGCAACGGCACGCATGTTTATTCTATCCCTGAAACTTGCTGCACCCATTATGTTACTGCTTACGTTTGTCTACATCGCATTGGGTCTGGTATCCCGTGCAGTTCCACAGATTCAGGTCTTTTTTGTCAGCTTCCCACTCACTATTGGTTTGGGATTGCTCACCCTTGCACTCGGTATGCCCGGCATCATTTATCTGATGGGAGATGCTTTCACCACACTATCAGGCCAGGTTCCCCTATTCCTTCGTCACCTTGGCGGCCAATAAAGATAATGCTCAATATCCTTCGGAATCATCGGCTATAAATGCAGGGTCACCTGCGATGCGGTATTCTCCAGAGGCCCATTGCCCCAGATCATTGGTACGACAGCGTGGGCTGCAAAAAGGAAAATCATCATTGGCCCGTTTAACCGCTTTTTTACATATCGGACAAGAAAACGTTATGGTTGATTTTGTTGCATGCGTCATATCAGTTCCCAATCGGCACTAACATCATTGCGTATGGAATATCCTCATTATAATCACTACTTGCTTCACCCGGTGTCCAACGTTGAAAGCGTAAGCGAATAGCCAGTTTATTACCTGAAATATCTGGAATCACGCCTTCTGCAACCGCACTGGTTGGCAGTGCAATCACCAACAATCCAAAGGACTTGCCACGCTCAGGCGTGATTTGCCCCGTTCCGCCTTCAGCCATACAGCTTTCCCAACCGACAAAGTCATTCAACATCTCGTTCAAGCTATTGATAGCATGACTCAATGGAATAAGGGCCTGATGCAAAGGCCCAGTTCGCATATCCGCATGTTCCCAGATCGCACTTATACTCTGTTGCATGCACAATTTATGGCCTAACCAGTCGTGTTTCTTCTGGGTATTGAGATAAGCATTCACTAACGCATCCTGCGTTAAATAATGACATGCTTCAGGCAAACCCGGTTTAAGCTGGGCAACAAGATCATCAATATGATCACAGGATTGTAAAATATGATTACGGTATCTGGGCGCATCATCAGCTAATTTTTTTAGATAATTTTTCATATCCTTAAACAAAGCGATCACTTCAGGAATGGCATTCTTACGACCATGATCACCCAATAAGGAAGCTCGCAAATCACATGCTGCGTGTAACCAGTTGGAGCCAAGCTGATCGGTGCGGGCTTGATCGAGACAGTTAAGCGCATCGCGCAACTCGATAAACGAACGGATTCGCGGACTTAATGCGAACGAAAAATGAACTTTATCTGTCATGCTTGTTCCTTCTATTTCAACGGTCATCGGTTATTTCACGTGCTCTGGTAAATGCATAGGGCTTTTCACATGCCAAGTCTGCGAAACCACACTTTGCCAATCCTGCCAGCGATTCGTGGCGACGACCACGATTGTATGCCTCTTCTTCTGCCAGGAGGCAATATCCTTTGATAAATCCAGTGCCATCTGTTCAGTTAGTGCAGTAGAGGGATTATCCAACAAAATCAGTGCAGGTTGCGCCAAATCCATAGCAGCCAGTGACAAACGAATGCCTTGCAAACGATTTAATGATTGCGGTTGGCTGGAAAGCTGCATATCTATCAAGCCCCACTGCAACAGCGTTTCTTCTAATTGAGCGACTGAAAATGAACCTTTAAGACCAAACAGCAACTCTTCTTCAAGCGTTTGCCCCAACCAGCTACAGGGCCAGCGATCAAACAACATACGTACCACTGGCACAGAAACTGACATATTGCATGTCATCCCTTCAGGTAAATCCACCAACTGAGCCATCCGCTTCAACCAGAGAGATTTACCACTACCCACATCACCCGTGAGTAAAACAAGCTCACCAGCACCAGCCTCCAGCCAGCCTTCAGCACTGTTTAATATCAGTCTGTTTGAATCATCAGGCATCATCTTTACTCGACTACAGACTCCTAGCCCGGTTTATGAATCCATGTGTCTTTGATGCCATGCTGTTTCTGCAACGATGCTTTTTTCGCATTAGCTGCCTGACGACTGGCAAAACCACTGATTCGAATGCGATACCAGGGTTTTCCTTTCACTGTCGTCGGCTTGACCTCAGCATTAATGCCATTGGCTTTTAGCCCTTTCAATGCTTTATCTGCAGCTGCACGCGTAGCTACGGAGGCGATTACAATCACCCAACCTACCTGCTTGTTTTTAACCATGGGTTGAACCGACTGAATCGGTTCAAAGACCGACTTATCTACCGGTTTCTGTACTATCGGCCTAACCTTTTTAATCACTGGAGCTGCTTTTTTAGCTGCTAATCGTTGATGTTTACGGGACTGTTCCGCAACCAGATGTGTCAATTCAGCAATTTGCTTATCTTTTGCGGCCAGCCTCTCCTGCAATGCGCTCAAACTCTGCTGCATCTCCAATAATTTTTTCTCAGAACGCAGCATCTGAATTTCTTCATCCAATACAGGCTGTGACAAATGCCGTTGACTTAAAGCTTCTTCATCACCTCCCATATTCAACCATGCGACCAGAGCAACAATCACAATCGCAACCACTACAAATATGCTTATCACACGGCTGCCAGACTCCTCTTGCACAGGCTGCTCAGTCTCATCAGGAAACATATCATCCAGGCGATCCATATCAGCGGCAATCAGTGGCTCATCAACAACTGGTGAGGGGTATTCATCACCTGTAAATGCTCCCATTTCATCAGCAGCCAAGGCTTCCTGCTCCGAAATATCTTGATGCGAAACAAGCGTATCAGATATAGATGGTACCTGTTTATCATCTTCAAATGGAGCATCGAACAATTCATTGCCACCAATCAAAGCATTAAAGTCATCACCCTCAGTAACTTTAGATTTCGGCCCGTCATCGTTCACATCAAACTTATTCAAGCTGAATTCCTCATCATTGTTATTAGACTTATCTTGCATGGCAAACGTGCCTCCTAAATCTATTTGGCCTGATGATAGTCAAGGATTACAATAAAGAGAACCTTCAAAGTGGGGAGCTGCTCGAACAGCGTTCAGATTATATTGACGTTGTACGCATTATTTATCGCCGGAGGTAATTAAGCCACTCTCGGCCACCCAGCCGCTGCTGGCATCAGGAATCATATCTGCATATGGAATATAGGGCTTGATATCGAGTACCGGTGTACCATCGAGCATATCATGGCCTTCAATATGCAGGGTGCGACCACTGATTTTCTTCAATCGAACAGCAGAGAGACCAATGCTATTGGGACGATGTGGTGCGCGGGTTGAGAACAGGCCACGCCGCACTTTAGGCCCTCGTGGTGGCATGACCGTAGGATTCCAGCCCTTATTCAAATGCATCCAGTAAATCACCCAAATATGCGAAAAACCATCCAAATCTTTGACCGCTTGCTCAAAGTTCAAGCCGGCATTGAGATGAATCTGGGCAGGTTCGGGATGATCCAATGTTGCTTGTCTGGGTGTAGAGAAGCGTTCGTGATACGTACTATGCACCACGCCAATAGCCTGCATCTCTATTTGAAGCATCGCACTATCTTTATGATTGAAGTCAGCTGTATATGCTTTTGGATCTTTTTTACGCTCTGAAATTGAACTGCCTTGATTGACTACACTCTCACCCTTGCAATCACTCATGCAGGTTCGTTTTCCGGTTCATTTCTCGACTTCATCACAGGCAGTTCATTTTTGCTTTGATACTTCTCTGTTTCAGGCTCCGAATCCAACATGATCAATGCATCATTTTTACACTCAAACACTGCAACACCACCCTTTTGCAAATTACCAAACAGGATCGCATCGGCTAATGGTTTCTTGATATGCTCCTGAATCAAACGTGCCATTGGACGCGCTCCCATTTGGGCATCGAATCCATGTTTGGCCAACCAGCGTTTCGCATCCAGACTTACATCCAGCTCCACTTTCTTCTCATAAAGCTGTGTTTCCAACTCTACAAGCAATTTATCAACCACATGTATAATGACATCTTCAGTCAGTGTTTCAAAACCAATCGTCGCATCGAGACGGTTACGGAACTCCGGTGTAAAGATACGTTTGATCGCTTCATCATCAGCACCCTGACGCGATTGCGGATTGAAACCTATGCTATTCTGCTGCATTTCAAACGCACCGGCATTGCTGGTCATGATGAGCACAATATGACGGAAATCAGCTTTACGCCCATTGTTATCGGTTAGCGTACCGTGATCCATAATCTGTAACAGTAGATTAAACAGATCCGGATGTGCTTTCTCTATCTCATCGAGCAACAAAACCGCATGTGGGTTTTTATTGATCGCTTCGGTTAACAAACCACCCTGATCAAAACCAACATAGCCCGGAGGCGCACCAATCAAGCGGGAAACCGTATGCGACTCCATATATTCAGACATATCAAAACGGATCAGCTCCACACCCATCGTACGAGCAAGCTGCCTGGCCACTTCTGTTTTACCCACGCCGGTTGGACCGGTGAATAAAAATGAACCGATTGGTTTTTCAGGATGCGCTAAACCGGCACGTGATAATTTAATACTGGAAGCCAGTTGATCGATGGCTCTGTTCTGTCCAAACACTGACAGTTTCAGATCTCGATCCAGATGTGACAGATGTTTTTTATCCGATGCATTCACCTGCTGATGTGGAATTCTGGCCATGGATGCAATCATGGCTTCAATATCATGAACGTTAACATGAGTACGGCGTTTATCCTTTGGTTTCACACGCATAGAAGCTCCAACTTCATCGAGAACATCAATAGCTGAATCAGGCAGATGACGTTCCGCCAAGTGTCGCTTAGCGAGTTTCGCAGTCAGTTCAATGGCCCTGTTACTATAACGTACACCATGATGTTCCTGCAATTTGAACTTCAATCCTTTAAGAATTTCAACCGTCTCCTCAACACTCGGTTCAGGCACATCAACCTTCTGAAAACGACGTGCCAACGCACGGTCCTTTTCAAACAGATTACGAAATTCCTGATAGGTCGTTGCACCAATGCAACGCAATTCACCATTGGCCAATGCAGGTTTAAGCAGGTTGGATGCATCCATGGTGCCGCCACTTGCAGCTCCTGCTCCAATAATGGTATGGATTTCATCAATAAACAGTACTGCCTGATCCTCTTCTTCAAGTGCTTTTAATACCGCTTTCAGACGCTCTTCAAAATCACCACGGTATTTCGTACCGGCCAATAGAGCACCCATATCCAATGCATAAATAACCGCATTAAGAATTACATCCGGTGCATCTTTATCTTCAATCCTTAAAGCCAGGCCTTCTGCAATGGCAGTTTTACCCACCCCCGCCTCACCAACCAGCAGTGGATTATTTTTACGCCTGCGACAAAGAATCTGTGTGCAACGCCCCAGCTCCTCAGCACGACCAATCAACGGATCGATCTTACCATCACGCGCACGCTGACTGAGATTAATACAATAGCGGTGCAGCGGAGATTGCCCCTCATCTGGCTGATTGGATTCAAGTGCCGGTGTGTCGTTCCCTATATTCGGCTGATGTGATTCTTTGCTCATCGCTCCGTGTGCCATAAAACTGATAATATCCAGACGTGTGATACCCATGCGTTTGAGGAAATGCACAGCATGAGACTCTTTTTCTGAACAGATCGCGACCAGCACATGCGCTCCGGTAACTTCACGTTTACCGGATGCCTGCACATGCATTACAGCCCGTTGAATCACCCGCTGCAAACCGATACTGGCTGTCGTTTCACCGGCATCGTGCGGTAAAATTGCAATATGATCATGGATAAAATCGAAAAGTTCCTTGCGCAACGCCTCAATATCGGCACGGCACCCCAGCAACACGCCCAATGCATTGGCGTTATCCAGCAAACCAAGCAGCAGATGTTCAACAGTCACAAACTCATTGCGGCGAATATGTGCATCCCGGAATGTATCATTCAGTGTTTCTTCAAGTTCTTCACTCAAAATACCCATCATCACTCCTCCTGGAATCGTTTAACACGTTCATCTCTGATCAGTCGCACCAAGAGTCGTTTTCTCTCAGCCTGCAAACCTTTCATCTCTACACCTTCACTTCCCCAACAAGCATCACGAACACATTAGACAACCTGCAACATTGGTGCCAACAATAAAAATGGCCGGCTGAACTCAATCGTCGTTATCGATTTCCATCATACAACGCAACGGATGACCGCTGGTACGACTGGCTGTTTCAACCTGTTGAATCTTTGTTTCAGCAAGGTCGCGTGTGAACACACCACAGCGCGCTCTTCCCTCATGATGAATTTGTAACATCAGCGTATTGGCAACATTTTCCGATTTATGGAAAAAACGTACCAGCACATCAATAACAAAATCCATTGGTGTATAATCATCATTGAGCATAACCACACGATACATAGGGGGACGTTGCAGTTGAGGTTCGGCTGTTTCTGTCGCAGCCTTGCGTACGATTTCCGGGATCTCAATTTGGCTCATGCGCAGATAGTAGGCCCAGCTCACTGGATCGGCAATGATGATATCATGAAGGTTTTTCATGCCAAAAGAGCGGAAACGTAATCTTGGAGGATGATCACCATGGCAGAACTGAAATGTATTTTATGGGATGTTGACGGCACTTTGGCCGATACTGAACGTGACGGGCATCGTGTGGCCTTTAATATGGCGTTTGAAGAAGCAGGACTCACCCGCCAATGGGATGTGGCCACCTATGGTGAGCTGTTGGCTGTTACTGGTGGAAAAGAGCGCATGCGTTTCGATATTGATCGTGGTGGCTTGCCAGATATGCCATTTGAAGAGATTGCTAAGCTGCACGCGCGCAAAACCATCCATTATCAGAACCTTATTGCCGATGGTCTGATCCCGCTCAGGCCGGGGGTACGCCGTTTGCTGGATGAAGCCTATCAGGCTGGTATCACACTCGGTGTTTCCACCACCACTACCCCGTCAGCCCTTGATGCACTGATCGAACACTCGTTAGGTAAAGCGTGGTTTGATCGTTTCTCCGTGCTGGCTGCCGGTGACATTGTACCCGCCAAAAAACCTGCACCGGATATTTATCTCTATGCTATTGAACAGCTTGGTGTGTCGGCTGAAGAGACCATTGCACTGGAAGATTCTGAAAATGGCTGGAAATCCGTACGCGATTCAAACATGAAATGTGTGGTCACCATCAATGATTATACCGCCAATCATGATTTCACCGGTGCTGATCTGGTTGTATCCGAACTCGGTGAAGCAGATCGTGATGCGGTGAATCTGATTCAGAATCCGCATGCGCTGGAGATTCACCATGTTGAACTCAAACACCTACAGGCAATCATGCATGGCTGATAACAGCTCATCCAACAACATCAGCCTGTTTGATACCCACTGTCATGTGAACTTCCCACATTACAGTGATGATCGCGATGCCATGTTTGATCGCATGCGTGATGCCGGTGTTGAGCGCTGCGTTGTTGTGGCGGTTGATCTTGAACACGTATCTGAACTTCGGGCATTGTCGGAAGCACGTGACAATGTCTGGTTCAGTGCCGGTGTTCACCCCAATCATGAGGTAGCCAAAGAACCGACTCTGGATGAGTTATTACTGTTAGCTGATCATCCGCGCTGCGTAGCTATTGGTGAAAGCGGTATGGACTTCTTCCGAAACAGTGTTGAACCGGAGATACAGGAAGCACGTTTCCGCACCCACCTACAGGCAGCCAACGCCTGTAACAAACCTGTCATTGTGCATAACCGCAATGCTGATGACGCAACGATTCGTATTTTAACAGATGAAGGTGTCGATCATTGCAGTGGTATCATGCACTGCTTCTCATCGGATTGGGAGACAGCTAAAAAAGCTATTGATCTCGGTTTGTCGATCTCATTCTCCGGCAATGTCACATTCAAAAACAATCCGTCCTTAAGAGATGTGGCGGCCAAAGTACCTGATAACCTGTTGCTGATTGAAACCGACTCGCCTTATCTGACCCCGGTGCCCTATCGCGGCAAACGCAATGAACCGGCCTATGTACGCAACATCGCTGAATGCCTCGCAGAAGTGCGTGGTGTAAGCCTTGAAACGCTGGCCAAACAGACTACGGCTAACGCTTTGAAACGATTTAACATGTAACGCACTATTTCAACGCTGTCTCACACTTTGCTGACACAACGAACGTTTGCCATTGAAAACAGCTGTCATTGCTATTATTTGTCTTTCAAACTCCAAATACCATTCCAGTCTGACTTTGGCGGATGTTGAGAAAGAATGTCACAGCGGTTTGCCATCACCAGCCCGGTAGCTAAACCGAAACCGTGATAAACCTGCATAAACAGTGCTTTTGCTGCCGCCCAATCTGCTTTGCAATATTTGGCATAAGCCTCTGAATAGAGTGATATTGACCCTATCTTGTTCTCAAAACGCGGATCATTATCGACAAGAATCTCATACAGACTTACAGGCGCACGGAAATTTTTCAACCGCACCCGATCAATGAAGCGATAAGAGAAACGTTCATCCTGTTTAATATATTCAGCGCAATCATTAAAAAAACTGTCCGAGATCAATACACGCGCATCATAGAACTTGGACATGCCTTCAATACGGGCAGCTTCATGCACACCCATCCCGATTGGGTGATAACGTCTGTCCAGATAATAATAGACCAGTGAAATATCGGCGATGGTGATACCAAAACCAAGGTCGATGGATGGTTGTGTCACCCCTACCCCCACTGAATCATTATAAACACGCATCTGTTTGGTCAGGCTATAGATATTTTCCAGAATGTATTTGCTGTTATCTTCAGGAAAGATCGCCATCAGGCCATCGCCATAAATCTCTGTATGCGTTTTTTTATGGCCCAGATAAAGATATTCATAGGATGTTTTATGCACATCGAGAATAAACTTATCATAGGTAAATTCTTCATCAGAATCGGACATATTTCGGTAAATGCCCTGCTCAAAATTGAGCAGAATATCTGTGGAGTCACGAAGATCACAAAACATGATAATGCGTTTTGATTTTTCAGCCGTCAGTGAACCGTCATATTCAACGACTTTCGTCTCAAGCTCTGACTCCTTCTCTGACTGACCTTTTACCATAAACGTCCCCCTCTTTCCAACCGATACAGGCCAGCTACAATAGATTATCATCATAACTGCCGACATTAATGAAGTAGTATGTCACCATCATGACAATTCAGATGATAAACAACAGTATGA
>CAYZJL010000026.1:0-16637 GCA_964478615.1 uncultured Zetaproteobacteria bacterium | reverse complement strand
GTGGGCTAAGGTGGTGATGTTTTAATATGCCAGGAATTAGAGTAAATTCTGAAGAACCATTTGAGATTGCGCTTAAGCGCTTTCGCAAGCAGGTCGAGAAAGGCGGAGTCATTTCTGAATGCCGTCGTCGCGAAGCTTACGAAAAGCCTTCAATCGCCAAGAAACGTAAGGAAGCTGCTGCACGCAAACGTTTGATGAAACGCTTGCGCCGTGTACGTATGCGCGAGAACCGCGATTATTAAATCGCCCTTGCGTCAATAGAAATTAGAATGCCGGGCCTTGTGTCCGGCATTTTTTTTATGCCAAGATTGAACCGCAAAGATCAATCAGTACTATATAAAAAAATTACAGTAACTGTTCATATCTCCCCCACTTTTCTACCCTCTCTGTAAAAGGTAATGAGCTGGACAGTTGCACGCCTGGAGTCCCACATGCAGAAACAACTTATTGCTGACATGAAAGCAGCTATGAAAGCCGGTGAAAAAATGCGCCTCTCTTGCATTCGCATGCTGCGTGCTGCGATGAAAGATAAAGAGATCGAGCTTGGTCATACACTGGATGATGCAGAAGCGATGGCTGTTGTATCCAAATTGCTCAAGCAGCGTAACGATGCAGCCAAACAATATGCCGATGCTGATCGTGCTGATCTTCAGGAGCAGGAACTGGCTGAAGCGGCGATTTTCCAGGCCTATCTACCTGAACCACTGGCTGATGATAAGCTGGCTGCGATTATTGATCAGGCCATTAGCGACACCGGTGCATCCAGCATGCGTGATATGGGCAAAGTGATGGGTATTGTGAAAAGCAAAGCAGCAGGGCGTGCTGATATGGGCAAAGTCTCCGCTATTATCAAATCACGTTTAGGATAACAGTAGCACAGCAGTTGCAATTCAACGCATTCCACACTACAACAGTATATGGCTAATTTTTCTCCGTCCTTTCTTGATGAGGTGCTCTCGCGCTCGGATATCATTGAGATTATTGCACGCCATGTTGAATTGAAGAAGTCCGGCTCCAATATGATGGGGCTATGCCCCTTCCATCATGAAAAATCACCCTCATTTTCTGTTTCTGCCGATAAACAGCTATATTACTGTTTCGGCTGCGGCAAAGGTGGTGGCGCTTTTCAGTTCTTAATGGAACATGATGGTTATGCCTTCCCGGAAGCGGTTGAATATCTGGCTGAGAAAGCCGGTATGGAGATACCACAGGATCACGAGCGTGACCCCGCCGCAGAAGCTCAAAAAAAAAGAGGCTATGACCTTTTAGCCCGGGCATCTGAAGCCATGGGGCGTGCCCTGCATAGCCCTGTTGGCCATAAAGCCAGTGAATATTTGAAACAACGTGCTCTGCCCGCCGCCATTATTCGCGATTACGGACTGGGTTACACGCCGGCCGGATACGGCTTCATGCATAAAATATTCGGCAATGATGGCCGCAGCAATGCGGCACTTGAGTCCGTCGGTCTGCTGTTTAAAGGAGATCACGGTTATGGGGATCGCTTCCGTGATCGTTTGATGTTCACCATCCGTGATCGACGTGGTCGCGTAGTGGGTTTTGGCGGACGCATTCTGGACGATGGCTCGCCCAAATATCTCAATTCAGCTGAAACTGATTATTTTCACAAATCCGATCTGCTATATGGTTTTTCTGAACACCGTGACATTATCCGTAAAAGCAAACAACTGGTCGTGGTGGAAGGTTACATGGATGTATTGGCCATGGCTGCGCATGACCTGAAAGTTGGTATAGCGCCTCTCGGCACGGCTATTGGTGAACGCCAGATTCGTGAGATTTTCCGCCTGTGTGACTCTCCCATCTTCTGTTTTGATGGTGACCGAGCCGGCAGACAGGCGGCCTGGCGTGCGCTTGAACGCATGATGCCACTACTGAAAGCTGAGCTAACACCCCGTTTCCTCTATCTTCCCGATGGCGAAGATCCAGACTCCATCCTCAAAACCGAAGGTGCTGATGCATTTCAGCAACGTCTTGATCACGACAGCAAGCATGTGCTGGAGACATGGCTGATGGGCTTAAAACTACTGGCTGGCAGCGGCCCCGGTGGCAAGGCCCGCATGGCCAAAAAAGCGGATAGCATGTTAGAGGCCATGACCGACCGCTACCTGCGCCAGGAGTGGAAACAAGAAATTGAGCATGCCACCGGCATTGCATTACAACATGCTAGGCGACAGCAAACAGCAACTTCAGAATATCCATCGCATCATCAGGAAACAGATCCGATACAGCCACTCAATAGTGTGGAAGAGCGTTTTATCGCTGGCCTTATGCAAAAAAACGAACGATTTCAATCGCTTCCTGATATCGCATCGCACTTCTTTGTTGACAATGTCGGCATGAACGCGTTATATTCGCGCGCTTTTTCGATACAAACGGATGCCGAAGACAATAATACCGACATCGCGAGACAATTGGCTCAGGAGTTCCCTGCCTGCCAAACATTGATTTCTCGCTGGGTGAATCAGGCAACCGTACAATCTGTTGAGTTTCAAAGCTTGTCATTGGATATGGAGTCCAATGATATTGGTCGTCGTTTGAAAGATGGCGTTAATCTGAATGATACCATTCAGTTTAAGAAGCGACTCAATGCAATAACAGAGCTACAACGCACATTTTCTGAACAGTTAATAGCTGAACGACCCCAGTCGTAAAGCTTAAGTCTGATTAAACAGACTAAACAGGAGCATAAACGCATGTCGAAGAAAGATCAGATCTCAGTTCGCGAACTCGGTACATTGATGGCCAAAGGCAAACAAGCCGGCTTCATCACGTATGACGATCTAAACAAACATCTACCTACGGGTCTTGTTACGGCCGATCGTGTTGAAGAAATTATTAATGTTTTCACTGAAATGGGTGTTGAGGTTGTTGATCCTGAACGCGCCCCTACAGGCTCCTATGCCATGCGCAAAGATCGCCTGCGCAAAGAAGATTCCGCTCTGCGGGCAGACACGTCCCAGCTAGGCACCGTTGTGCGCATTGATGACCCTGTTCGTATGTACCTGCGCGAAATGGGCACGGTTGAGCTACTTACCCGCGAAGGCGAAATTGAAATTGCCCGCCGTATTGAAGAGGGTCGCATGCAAGTGCATGAGTCTATCTGCCTGTGTCCATCCACATTCCGTGAGATCATGTTATTGGGCGAACGCATTGCCGAAATCCGCGATGAAGCCCTCGAACTTGGTGAAGAACCAAACTTCCGCGATATCATCGATGTTGATGAGAAAGTTGTGAATGCGGCAGC
Organism: uncultured Zetaproteobacteria bacterium; assembly: GCA_964478615.1. Lineage (GTDB taxonomy): Bacteria > Pseudomonadota > Zetaproteobacteria > Mariprofundales > Mariprofundaceae > Mariprofundus. The sequence continues at coordinate 13,375 of CAYZJL010000026.1, read as the reverse complement.
CATCAAAGAATATGAAAACCGCATGAACCGCAGTGAAAATGAAGATGACGAACCAGCTGAAAATGAGACCAAACTTGATGGCGAACAGCTAACCGCAGCCATCAAAGCACGCACCGCCACACCCGATGGTACGCCGATGATGGAAACCATCATCACCAAAGAAGAGCAGCTTGAAGAAGCGCTGGAACACTTTGCCAATGCCAAGTCATTCCATGATGATTTCATTGATGTTAAAAAGAAACTTTCCAAACGCCCTAACGATGTAAAATTACTCGCCAAAAGTCGTAAAGCCCTTGATGGTATGCTCCTGGAACTGGTCAGCATCCCGTTTTCGCCGCGTCAGCTGGATCAGTTGGTACAGCGCTTTAAGAATGCTGTAGATCGTGTGCGTCGTTTTGAACGTACTATTCGTGATTTCTGTCTGAAAGCAAAAATGCCACGCAAGCTGTTTTTGGAAACATTCCCGCCAAGCGAAACCAACGAACGCTGGATTGATGATTGCATCAGACAGAACAAGGATGCTGCATGGGTTACTAATATCGAACCAGTAGTTGGTAAAATTAAAGAAAACCAGCGTCGTCTTAAACGTGTTGAACAGGAAACCGAAATGGTCGTTGCCGAGCTGAAAGACGTTGCTCGCAAATTAACCATGGGTGAAGCCAAAATGCGTCAGGCCAAGCGTGAAATGATTGAAGCCAACCTGCGTCTGGTTATTTCCATTGCCAAAAAATACACCAACCGTGGCCTTGGCTTCCTCGACCTTATTCAGGAAGGCAATATAGGCCTGATGAAAGCGGTGGAAAAATTTGAATGGCGTCGTGGCTATAAGTTCTCCACCTATGCAACATGGTGGATTCGCCAGGCTATTACCCGCTCCATTGCCGACCAGGCACGCACCATCCGCATCCCTGTACACATGATCGAAACCATCAACAAAATGATGCGCGTATCGCGTCAGATTGCCCAAAATATCGGGCGCGAACCGACACCGGAAGAGTTGGCAGAGCACCTTGAAATGACGGTCGAAAAAGTTGAGCAGATTCTCGAAGTCGCCAAGGAACCCGTATCGCTGGAAACGCCTATTGGCGACGATGAAGACTCACAACTGGGCGACTTTGTTGAAGATGATAAGGCTGAAAACCCACTCGATGCAGCAGTAGGTGCGGCCCTTGCTGAAGCCACACTCGATGTACTGGAAAACCTGACTGATCGTGAACAAAAAGTGCTTCGCATGCGTTTTGGCATCGGCATGAATACCGACCATACCCTCGAAGAAGTGGGCAAACAGTTTGGAGTTACCCGTGAACGTATTCGCCAGATCGAAGCCAAGGCGCTACGTAAACTGCGCCACCCATCACGTGCACAAAAGCTGAAAACATTTGCCGATGCGCCTGATGCAGCAGCTCAACTGGAAGGCAGTATCCGCTAAGGTTTTTCAGGCTGCATGATTAAAAAGGGGCTCATTGAGCCCCTTTTTAATCTCGTTCACACCTTCAGATTAACGCACTAAGCCGGTGGTATGTGGATGCGCTCGATTTCAACAGCCATGCGCGTTGAAGGATCAATCGTTACCAGTGTGGCAAAAATGGATGCACCGCGCTCTACCGCTTCAAAACGCTCCGGCAAACGCTGCACCATGCGCCGCAAGGCCCCTTCAACCTTCATACCGATAATAGATTGATAAGAACCTGTCATGCCGATGTCCGACTGATAGGCCGTACCGGATGCATGAATAATATCATCACAGGTAGGCACATGCGTGTGCGTGCCATACACAAAAGAGGCACGCCCATCCATATACCAACCCATGCCCATCTTCTCACTGGTCGCTTCAGCATGCATATCAACCAACACGGCACTGACATCGTCAGGGATTTCAGACATAGCCTGATCAACTGCCGCGAATGGACAATCCCATGATCCCATAAACACCTGGCCAATAAGATTAATGACAGCGATCTTATGACCCGTAGCAGTCTCCTGAACAGTCCAGCCACGACCGGGTGCAAAGCTGGTGAAATTCATCGGTCGCACATAACGATCATCCTCATCAATATGTTCGAGAAAACTGCGTTGATCCCAGCAGTGATTGCCGTTGGTCAACACATTCACACCCAAATCAAACAACTCATCAGCCACTTTTTCAGTAATACCAAAACCGTGCGCTAGGTTTTCACCATTGGCCACCACAAAATCGACCTGATGCATATCAATTAATATTGGCAAATGACTCTTTAAGGCACGCCGCCCAGCCTGGCCAATCACATCACCAATGACTAAAACCTTCATTCTTTCTAAGTAGCTGTCGTACATTCAATAACCTCTTTTTCAGTGATCACACAATTCATCGGCACATCATGACGTTCAAATGGAATATGTGCGAACTCCTGGCATGAAAAGGCCAAGCCAATCACCTGCTTGATATGGATGCGCTGCTGCGCCAGCCAGAAATCAAAACAGCCTTTGCCCATACCTAATCGGTTGCCTTGGCGGTCAAAGGCAGTCAAAGGGCATAACAGTGTAGTTGCCCCCTGTTTCCCATCCCACAACAGACCACCAACCGGTTCCTGGATACCAAACAGACCGGTTTGCCAGGTCGTTGTTTCAGAGAGTTCATGCCACTCCATATGTTCATGGTGATGCGTCACCGGTGCGAACAGGCGACAGGCATCGACTTCAAGCAGCGTATCGGTTGCCACTTCGGATGGCAGTGAACGATAGATAAGTAGATTTTTTGACACCTCGTTCTCAGCAGAAAGATAGTCAAACAGAGATGCCATAATGGCTTCGGAAAACAGTTTTCGTTGATCTTTGCCAAGCGATTTTCGCTGCTCCAGAGCAGATCTGCGTATTTGGGCTTTATTCACGGGAGATCGCCATATGAAAACTGAACGTATAGCGCTGCAGCAGGAGAGTAGAAGGAACCTCCGCGCTGGCGTGGTGGCAAACAGTTGACGAACCCTCTAACAAGAGGTGGGTGCCGCACCTTAAGCATCAGGTATCCCGAAAAGGGGACGCACAACAGCCAAGGTAGATAAGCTCCCATTCGACAAGTATCGGCTCAGGCAACATTTATGCCATTCGCTCAACGCAGAGGCGCTTTCGCTAAACCTTCTGCTTGTAATACTACACTATCAAATTCGGAGATCAAGCCTTCCAGGCCATCAACACCCAAACTCTTGGCTTTTAATAGCTCACCGGCCAAATTCAAGGCCACAAGTGTTAACAGACGATCTGATCCAACAGATGCCCCCATCTCTCTAAGTTCATCAATATGCTTCTGCACAAGATCAGAAGCCGCCATGACCTGATCAGGATCTTCATCAGTCAAAATGGAAAAGTTGCGCCCCATTAAGGTGATTTCAACAGGATTACTCACAATGCTTCTCCCGGCTCAGAAATCAGTCCATCAAGCTGCTCCATCGCGTGTTCCACGCGGGCTTTCGCTTCCAGACGAGCATTTTGAACGCCTTCAAGCTCACTTTCTAGGTGCTGTACTTGATCTCTGCGCTTGCGCAGCTCGCTTTCTGCAATACGAACCACCTCACGCATACGGTGATTATCAGCAATGGTTTTTTCCATATTGCGGCGAATAACAGACAAATGTTCAGTAAGCGCGTGCATGCGCTCTTCAAGGGCTTGTTGCGGTGTCTCAGACATGGTTGACATTGAATCACTTTTAGCCGCTGAATTCAAGTGCAAGTGTTGTTTATTTACTGCCTTGTAGCCACTCCGCTTCAATTTACACGCTATTTCGGCAAATCAGGTCATCAAGAATGATATCTCAATCAATCACCAATCAATCAATTACCAACATCATCGCCTCGCCATAGAAAACATCATGCGCTGCAACTGCTATTGGAATTTTTATTGGACATTGAGCCTATGGAACGAGTGCTCCCTCGATATCTGCAAGAAAAGGAAACCAGTCGATTAACCAGGCTGCCACGCGACTAAAACTGCCTAAAAAGATCAACGAACCAACAAAGATCAACAATACGCCCGACAGTTTTTCAATAATCATAAGATGACGCTTGAAACCCTGTGACCAACGCAAAAATGCATCCGTCGCCAGTGCCGCCAGCAAAAAGGGAATCGCCAAACCCAGCGAATAGGTCGCCAACAGAGCAATGCCACGCATCAGGTCTGCCTGAGCACCGGCCACAGCAAGAATGGCCCCCAGAATCGGACCTACACATGGCGTCCAGCCAAATGCAAACGCGGAACCAAGAATCAGCGCCCCAATGCCATGTTTGGCATTGATGCCACCTGTATCAAAATGTGCATCCATCATCAGGAACGGAATACGAATAACACCAGTATAATGAAAGCCAAACACAACAATCACGGCTCCTGCCACTTTGCCCAGCAGAGCCAGATGAGACAACATCCACTGCCCCAGTAACGATGCAGATGCACCGAGAATAATAAATACCAGACTAAATCCTGCTACAAACCAGACCGCCTGAATCAGTGCGTGGCGCCGAACCGATGCAGTTTGACCATCCTGTTGACGCAAGTCATTCACAGACACGCCTGAAATATAGGATAGATAGGCTGGCACCAAGGGCAATACACAAGGTGATAAAAAGGATAACAGACCAGCCAGTAAGGCTCCAATAAATGTTACTTCAATCATGCAAACTCCATCGTTTTATTTGGCTCATAGTAAACAGACGAACATTGGTCTTACAAACAGGCAGATGCTTACTCAACCTCTGCATGAACCCACGCTGCATATTGCTCGCTGCTCTCATGCAGCTGCCAGCTAATCTCTGGCAACTCATACGGATGCTGCTCGTGTAACCAGTCGAGTACGTTGTCCCTGTTGGCCAGGTTTGTTTTTATATTCAGATAATATTCTTCCGCCTGCTCCACCTTGCCTTTCCAGCGGTACGTGGAGACTCCGGGCCCTGTCATCTGCACGCAAGCGCATAAACGCTGTTCCATCAGTGCCGCTGCAAGTGTCTTCGCTTCAGATGAAGAGCTGACACTGGTGTGAATCAGACATATTTTTTGCATGGGCTATGTTAGCGTCTGTCTGGCATATCGAAAGCGCATTGTTTACACCTTCCCCAAGTCCATCATTCAAAACAGGCAAGCAATGCTCCTCCTGTTCTTCTGCTTGAGCCTTGTTCGGCAACGGCATGCCTGCTAGAAATGAGTGTGGAGGGTCAACCATGTCAGAAACCATTGAAAGTATTCTCGATGAACATCGCAGCTTCGAACCGCCATACGGGCGGAAGGGTAACATCGCTTCCCTGCAAGCCTATCACAGCCTGTGCGAAGCATTCTCCAATGATTTTGATGCTACATGGAGTGCCCTTGCGACAGAACATCTGAGCTGGAGAAGCCCTTTCTCAAGCGTATTAAATCAACAGAACGCACCATTCTTTCGCTGGTTTGAAGGCGGCACATTAAACCTCTCCGAGAATTGTCTGGATCGCCATGTTGCTGCAGGCCTGGGTGATCGCAACGCCATTATCTGGGAAAGTGAAGCTGGCGACGTACGCAAGATCTCATACAGCACCCTGCTGGCCGATGTCTGCCGTGCGGCCAACGCCATGTTAACACTTGGCATTCAAGCGGGTGACCGGGTGGTGATTTACATGCCGATGATCCCCGAAGCAGCCATTGCCATGCTGGCCTGTAGCCGCATCGGTGCCATTCATTCCGTAGTATTTGGTGCATTTTCCCCTCACGCCTTGAAAGATCGCATTGAAGATACGCAGGCACGCCTAATCATCACCGCCGATGGTGGTGGTCGGCGCGGTGGTGTGCATGCACTCAAACCGAATGTAGATGAAGCACTGCATGAGGGCTGCCAAAGCATTGAACACGTACTGATTGTACGACATGCAGGCAATAACATTGAGATGGTTCCAAATCGTGATATTAACTGGTGCGAAGCCTTGCAGGCTGAACCTGAGCATCGTGAACCTCTGGCCGTAGACTCCGAACATCCGCTATTTATTCTCTATACATCCGGCTCTACCGGCAAACCCAAAGGCATACTGCACAGCACGGCGGGTTATCTCCTGTGGGCCAGGCTGACCATGTTATGGACGTTCGACTTCCAACCTGAAACGGATGTTTTCTGGTGCACCGCAGATGTCGGCTGGATTACCGGCCACACCTACTCTGTATACGGCCCACTGGCCTGCGGCGGCACAACAGTGATGTATGAAGGTGTACCGACATTCCCTGACCCCGGTCGTTTATGGAAGATTTGTGCCGACCATCATGTAAGCGTTTTTTACACTGCTCCTACAGCTATTCGTGCCCTGATTAAGGCCGGCGATGAATGGCCGGAAAAACATGATCTATCCCATCTGCGCCTGCTTGGTACCGTTGGTGAGCCAATCAACCCGGAAGCATGGATGTGGTATCACAACGTGATTGGCAAGGGGCGTTGCCCGATTGTTGATACCTGGTGGCAAACAGAAACAGGCGGCCACATGATCGCCCCAATGCCATTTGCCACCCCGACCAAACCCGGCTCGGCAACACTGCCTCTGCCCGGTATCGATGTTGCAGTCGTTAATGAGGAAGGCCAGGAAGTCAGTAGCGGTGGTGGTTTACTGGTATTACGAAAACCATGGCCATCCATGCTGCGCGGTATTTGGGGTGATGATCAACGCTATATTGATACCTATTGGCATAAATTTAAAGGGCAGTATTATTTTGCCGGCGATGGTGCCAGACGCGATGAAGATGGTTACCTGTGGATCATGGGGCGCGTTGATGATGTATTAAACGTCTCCGGTCACCGACTTGGCAGCATGGAGATTGAATCCGCACTGGTTTCACACGAGGCCGTCGCTGAAGCAGCCGTTGTTGGCCAACCACACGAGATCAAAGGGGAAGCCGTGTGTGCATTTGTCACCCTGAAAGGTGACGTGGATGAGACTAGAGCTGCAGCCTTAGCAGCTGAACTGCGGGCTCATGTCAGCAAAGAGATTGGCGCTATCGCCAAGCCGGATGATATTCGCTTCGCTAACGGCCTGCCAAAAACACGCTCTGGAAAAATTATGCGGCGTCTGCTGCGGGATATTGCAGCAGGTCGTGAAATTACTTCCGACACCTCAACACTTGAAGACCAAAGCGTGGTTCAGCAGTTGCAAAAATCGAGATGAACGATATTTCCAGCGGTGCTTAACATGAAACAAACAACGCGCCTGCATGGTTTTTTCCTCCCGGTGATCATATTTCATATCACGGGGAAGAAAAAATCCATGCGCGTTAGGTGGGTATTTAGCTGAAACCGCGCCATATATTCCATCATCCGGTCGGCACGTTTCCAGCCGGTGCACGCTGGTATCTTGCCTGCATCGCAGTGTTCACGCTGTTGTCTCTGGCCATACATCTATCCATTCAAACCCATGCACAGGAACGCGCCGAACTGCTGGTGCAGGCATGGGCTAAAAAAGCAGATGTTCAAATCAATCATATTCGCTATCACCTGCTGCGTAATGCATTAATTCTTAAAGGCATTCATGCTAAACAAGGTAGCGACAGCATCGCTATAAAGCATCTGTTATTGCGCACCAGCCCTGAATCGTTGAACAGCAGCAAACCACACATCGGGCATATAGAAATATCAGGTATTAAAGCGGAGTTTCATCAAGCGTCCGAAAACCATACATGGCTACACAACAAGCCTCTGATGCATATCTGGCAGGCCACCTCTTCACTGCAAGCCCAGAATGGCCAGATTAAATTATACCTTCAAGAGCACACTAAAACACCACTTGTGCTAAACAACATCTTCATAGAGCAGCATCTGCAATCCAACAAACGCATCATCACAGCATCTGCCAATCTGCATCATGGTTCATTACAGTGGCAAATGCAGACCAATCGGCATCATAAAAAATCAAAGGGGACATTCAGCTGGAAACATATCAGCACACAAACAGTGACTGATGCTCTGGCCTTAAACCCCATGCATGGCTATCTCAACGGCGCACTTACATGGCATCAATCCATGCATACGGCTGCACAGCACTCCACTGTAAGCATACAGGGTGAGGCACGTTTCAGTTCCGAGCATATTGTGTCAACCAAGCCCGAAAATCCTGCCAAACAACAGTCTTTACATCGCTTACGCTTTTCTGCTGCCCAACGTAGTGACACCTGGAATATCGATATCGATGCAAAGGCATGGCCACTTGCCGCATGGAGTGCCTTCATACCCAGCCTTGATAAACGCCAGATCATCTCTGCCCGCATCGATGGTTCCAGCCATTGGCAAGGACAACCAGAAGCATGGCATATCAGCGGCTCAAAAGGTCTGCTGCATGATATTGTTTTTGCCTCTCCGGAGCATGTAGAGGCTAAAGGCATGCATCCCGATGCCTGGTCCTGGCATGAGATCCAATATGACAGTTTTAATCTTGATACAAAGCAACAGTACTTACACATCTCTCGCGCCATATTGAACGATGGTAAAATCACCCTCAACACAGCAAGCGAAACATCTGCATTGGCTGCACAAGCCTCCTCTCAAACAGCCAGACCTGCTGCTAACTGGCACATCACTGTTGATGAGATACAGGTGCGCAATATGACCCTGGCTATCAAACTACCCGATGGCGATCTGCTCTTACAGTCTCTCGCAGGGCAATGCACATGGCCTAAACAACAGTCATTAAAATTCGACCTTGCTACCAGCAGCCCCAGCACCTCACCTAACCCACAATGGCGCTTGCAAGGTAATATAAGCAGAAATGCAGCCATGCAACTCTCTGACGCTGAACTCGCGGTGCATGCCAAACAGATTCCCATTACCAACATGCGTGCCTTATTACCGCTCAAAATTCATGCCATTAGTCCGGTCTCCTTGACTGGTAAGATGAATATGCAGAGCACTGTATCGGTGCAACAAGGCATATGGCGCATGCAAGGGACGCTCAGCACATCGAATCTGCAGATATCACATGCCGGAGACATCTGGATGGCCGAGCATATCGATGCAACATTCGGCCCTATAGGCATGGCACTGGATGTGCAAAACATTGATCTCATCAATGTTGAGAAGTGGTCATATATTGCAGTCCTCGAACCTCTGCAGGCTGTCCGTCGGGAACAGATCACATCAGCTAATCGTCAGCCCAGTTGGTGGTCAGCAGCACTGCGCAATAAAAACATTCAGATTCATCACCTGCAACTCCATGATGGTGCTCTCAGCATGGGGCAGAAAGCATCTCTTTGGGCCGAACATCTCGACATCCAAATTGATGAGCTGGCGGCTAATCGCTGGGCAGACGTTAACGCCACCGCAGAAGTCGGAGGCGGCCTGTTTAAATTAAGTGGTGAATGGGCCGCACTATCTGAACCACAACAATTTATCGGCACAGCCACGTTGCAGCACGCTCTTCCATTTTTCTTACATGCATGGATGAGCGCCTCAGATATGCCCCGCCTTACCCGTGGTTATCTGGATGCACAACTGGATATAGCTCCGGCAAGCGATCCCGACAGCTTTCAAAGCAAATGGCAATTTCAATTACTGCGAGCAATACCCGAAGCTGTAAAGCATTCAGCTGATCCCATGCTGATGCGCACCGGCTTTAATACACATGATCTGATCCAACGATTAGAGCAAGATAATGGGCGCATAGAACTACAGGGCAGTATCACTGGCCTGTGGGCGCAGCAACCGCTTAATTACGATCTGATCGGGCAATCTATCCAGCGTTCACTGTATCAAGAGGCCTTGCGCCAAAGCACAATACAACAGGACCTCTATCAAGATGCAGTGACTCAGAACAGCAGCACTATATCCAGCTCCACACGTATCACACCCGCTGTAGAAGCGTTAAATGCGCAAATCCGACTCCATGGAAAAGGCCAGTTATCACTCAATGAACGCAGTCGTCTGTTTAAAATCGTACGTTTTTTGCGCACAAATCCGGACATCATCATTGATCTGATTCCACGCTGGTCGGGTGATAAGCTCAACGACGACCTGATCTCCCGCATTCAACGTACTCAGGATCTGATCAAGCGATATATGGTGCATCGCAATATTGATAAACAGCGCATTTTTCCGCGCTGGCCTGTCAATTCAGACCACGCAGAGGAGATCAGTTCAATTCAGGTCGAATTCAATGATAAATAATCAACACAATCCTTACCCAGCTCCAGCACTGATTTTAGCCTGAATAAATTGCGAATGATGCAGCCCTAACAGATCAGCCATACGCCGAATCAACTGCTCTTCATAAGGATCGACATGACCATCCGCCATCGCCACCCCCCATAACTCAACCAGAATATCGATACGTTCAGCGGTACTAAACCCCTTCACCACAACTGATGTGAACTGATGCATATCCAATGCCTCATGGACATCCAGTGTGGCCTGCTCAATCAAGCGATCAATTTCAGCATGACTCAATGCAAAGCGAGCCTCCAGATGCCTGATGATTTCACTGCGCTCAGCATCCTGCAGCTTCCCATCCATTCGCATGATTTCCACCATCAGGGCCGCGATAGCCAGCGCGACATCGTGTTGCCGCTCCGCTTTCGGGCTCTCGGCCGCCTTTTTCCACATCTGTTTCAGTTTTTGAATCATAATACCATCTCCACCATCACCTTTCGGCAAGTATATACAGAAGTCATACATCCAGACATGCAACATCCATGTGCAAACAGATGGCTCTGCTTTCATCAACAATCGTCCTGATTGTAACGCCATCGCCTGCCGCTACGGGGCTGCCTTTTACAAGCGCAATACTCATCATCAGCCCCTTGCCGTGCTGATACCCTGCTTCAGATCATGCATGCCCGCATAGGCGATTCCCGACAACATCGCCATTTCACGATGCCAGGTAGCCAGATCTTCTTTATTGAATTGATTCAGATGATCATGGCCGCATGCACGCGCCATCACTTGCATTAACTCTACAGAAGCGCTGAAAAAATTGTGTAACTGCGTTGCAGATTTTTCTATATTCAAACGTTTGCGCAGTTCAGGGTTTTGAGTAGCGATACCGGCCGGGCAGTTGTTGGTATTACAGATCCGAGCTGCCACACAACCAATGGCCTGCATGGCGCTATTTGCAATGGCAATGCCGTCAGCACCCAGGGCCATGGCCTTGACGAAATCCATCGGCATGCGCAAACCGCCCGTAACAATGAGTGTAACGCGCCCGCTTGCATGTTGTTCATCCAGATAGCGCCGGGCTCTGGCCAGCGCAGGAATGGTCGGAACACTGATGTGGTTTCTGAAAATCTCAGGTGCCGCTCCTGTGCCGCCGCCACGCCCATCCAGAATGATGTAATCCGCGCCAGCATCCAGTGCAAAGCGGATGTCCTTCTCAATATGATTTGCACTTAACTTAAAGCCAATCGGGATCCCCCCCGTGATGTCGCGAACCCGGTCGGCAAAGCGCTTGAAATCTGATGTGGAGGAGAGGTGTTTGAATGTCGGTGGCGACACTGCCGGCTCACCTGCCGTAATACCCCGGACTTGTGAAATTTTACCTTGATTTTTATTGCCGGGCAGATGTCCGCCAGTACCGGTTTTTGCGCCCTGACCACCTTTAAAATGAAATGCCTGCACCTTGCTTAGCAACTCTTCCGAATAGCCAAACTCGGCGCTGGCCAGCTCGTAAAAATAGCGTGAGTTCGCTTGCTGCTCTTCAGGCAACATACCGCCTTCGCCCGAACAGATGCCCGTACCTGCACGTTCCGCACCCTGAGCCATAGCAACTTTAGCCTCTTCTGACAGAGAGCCAAAACTCATGTCGGAGACAAATAGTGGAATATTCAATCGCAGTGGTTTTTCGGCTTTCGGCCCGATGATCAGCTCGGTGCCAACGGCATGATCTTCCAGCAAGGGTTTCGTTGCCATTTGAGCCGCCATGATCTGGATCTGATCCCAGTGCGGCAGTTCATCTCGAGGCACGCCCATGGAGGTCATCGGTCCGTGATGCCCAAGCTTGGTCAATCCATCGCGTGCAAGTTCATGAATGAGGGCAACCGTCGGCTCTTCAGATGTGGCTACCGCCACCGGGATATTGCTTGCGGACGCACTCATGCCCGGCCCCTCCTTGCCCACCTGATCGACTGGAAACTGTTTGTGCGTGCCATCGCAGAAAGGCAAATTATTTGAATGTTTACAGGCACACAGCCATGCCTCCTGATCTTCATCAACGGAAATCACCCGTGGCGTAAATGATGTTCCTACATGCGATCCGTCACAGAAAGGTTGGCTTTTTGATTTACCGCAGGTGCAGAAATGATATTCCCCTCCTTTGGCGAGATTGACTTTGACCGGTTTATTGTCGGCTATAAACGGATTGCTCATAAGCTGCTCCCTCTTAGGCTAGTTATATCGAAATTCAGATCAGGTCCTTTCGGGACGATGCGGGTCGGATTGATGGACTCGTGCGAATAGTAGTAGTGCTGTTTGATATGCTCGAAATCGGTGCTGTCGTGAAAGCAGGGGATGGCATGAAGGGTGTTGAGATAGCGCCAGAGATTCGGCATGTCGGCAATCCGGTTGCGGTTGCATTTGAAATGGCCGACATAGACCGCATCGAAGCGGATCAGCGTGGTGTAGAGGCGGATATCCGCCTCGGTGAGCTGATCGCCGACCAGATAATCGCGTCCGGTCAGCCGCTCTTCTATGCTATCAAGGGAAGCGAACAGCGCATCGAATGCCTCTTCATAGGCATCCTGCGCTGTCGCAAAACCGCAACGATAAACACCATTATTGATGTTCTCATAAACAAATGCATTGATCTCATCAATCTCTTCCGACAACGCGGCAGGGTAGTAGTCATCCCTGTTACCGGTGAGATCATCAAAGGCGGAATTGAACATACGAATGATCTCAGCCGACTCGTTGGAGACAATCGTCTGCTGCTGTTTATCCCACAGGATTGGTACGGAAACACGGCCTGTATAGTGATGATCAGCCTTGGCATAGAGTTGCCAGGCATGCGTGAATCCGTAGAGCGGTTCAGGCTCTGCGAACTGCCAGCCGCGATCAAGCATATGCGGATGCACGATGGTAACCTGAATGAGATCTTCCAACCCCTTAAGCTGGCGCATAATCAATGTGCGATGCGCCCACGGGCAGGCCAGACTCACATAGAGGTGGTAACGATCGCTATCCGCCGGATGGCAGGCATCAATGATCCCACAGCGGAATGCTGATTCGGCACGATGAAACGTACCATCCTGTTTCGACGCCCAAACGCCATCGTCCGTCTCCCATTTTCCATCAATCATCATGCCCATGGCGTTCTCCTAGTTGTCATCGTTTTAATACAAATCACCACAAAGGCACAAAGATTTATTGTGGACTCTAGGAGTCTGTCGGACTTAGGGTGATTGTAGCGAGCAGGTGGGGAAACGAGTC